>NZ_JBPZEY010000010.1:0-136253 GCF_052061695.1 Alkalicoccus luteus | reverse complement strand
GGTTTTGTCGCTTACACACACAGGTTCGGCGATTTTTTTCTGTTTCCTTCTATAAAATTACTTCTATACATAAAAAGGGGCTGTCCCGTCGATAATATCGACTTATGGGACAGCCCCTTGTTGTTTCCTATGCTCCTGTTTCCTGACGCAAGTGGTGCACAAACCGGCGAACAAGCTGATCTCGTGTCCGTTTTGCAGAGAACTTCAGCTTAAGCTTGCCTGTGAGGCTGACCGGCTTTTTTTCACCTTCGTAAATCAGCTGTGTTTCGTTTTCGTTTAATTTGATCAGCGTAAAGCGCAGCGTCATGGCGAAATGTCCATCCGCTTCAAACGAAATCTGCTTCACTTTTTGGGACGGTTCATCGCGGTAATCCGTTGTTTCTACCACGTACGTTATTTCCCGTCCGCCCTCCGAGCACGTCTGCCGATGCTTCGCTCCAATAGTATCGCTGCTTCCTTCAATCAGTTCACTGTGAACAACGTGCGGCAGCAGGGTGCCGATGGAACGGTCCTGAAATCTGTGCCACACAACTTCAATATGTGTCGGAACGAGAGATTCTTCCTCCCACTTCATCTTGTTGCCCCCTCCTGCCCATTCGTTTCCTATGTTCCTATTATCGGGGCAGAAACACCGGCAAATCAAGCGATTCGGCTGTGGGAGATTATGAGAAATTGACGGAACTGTGGGAGGCCAGACTAATCCTTGTGAACCTGCACAGCTCGTACGTTTCTCGAACAGCGAACGAAGCCGGCATTTTCAAGTGCTGCATGATAAATGGTTCTACGCTGCTTCCAGCTCGCCTGACAACAAAAAAACAGCAGGCCGCCCGGGTGCTGCGGACGTCCTGCCGTTTTTGTTATGAAGATACTTTAAGGGGGAAGATCTTCATGAAAAAGGGGGAGATAATTTGGTGCTCTCTCTTACAATTTCCACTTTAACATCTTTGTGTTAACAACGTGTTTCAGAAGCGTAAAGGATTATGAAAGGATTGTAAAAAATTGTTCAGCTATAGTGGGGCGAGCTGTTTTTCTGCCAGACCTCCATCAGCTTATGCAGCATTTTCGGGGTATGCACAAATGCATTCTGCCGGTGCAGCCGCTCTGTCCGCTGATGCGGATCTTTTCCGAACGGGCCGACGTTCAAGACCGGTGCCTTCAGCTGCTGCATCGCTTCAAATGGAATCGTGTAACCCGTCCCCCAGACCGGTGTATTGTTGCGGTAAGCATCAAGCTCAGAGTCAGGCTTTTGATAGTTGACATAGCTGAGGTCGCAAATCCCGTTGAAGTAGTGGACGTGCTCGACGCTGAAGCCTTCTTCGCCTGCCGTCTGCTTTAAACTCTCCACGGCCTCCTGAATACGGCTCTCATCTGAAGAGTTGACTGCCGGATAGTACGGCGGTGCGAAAAACAGCACCGCGGCCGGGGCCAGCTCCGGACAAAGCAGCATCCACTCTCCGGCAAGACGGATCGCCTGCTCCCGGTCATCCCAGTCCTCTTCCTGCAGAATCGTGCGGGTCCCCTCCTCAATCAGATCTTCATCAAATTTATTTTTTACATAGGCGTAAAGCTCTTCGTAGCGGATGACACGAACGCCTCCGACGCCTTCTACCTGCTCACGTTCGCATAACCGCCGATAGTCGGCGCTGCACTGGTCCATCGCGCCGGTAACGACCTCTTCAAAGGTGTCCATCACCGCTCCTGCATCACGCTTCATCGTAAAGACGTTATAGAGGGCAGCGGCCCGGTACGGAGTCTGGGTCGAATATTCCAGCTTCAAATCCCGCAGCTGCAGCGAAACCGGAAGCGGCGTGCTTTCGCCGAGATCTTCTTCTCGAAACGCAGGATTCCATTCCATTTCTTTTGATACGTAAGAGGACATATAGGTTGCCGTAATGCCGCTGAGCGGTTCCCCTACGTGCGTTTCCTTTCCGTAGAACAGAACTGCCGGCATAATTTTGCCCATCGTGCCTGTATAAATATAGTGGGTCTCATCACCCGGCCGCTGCGTGAAGGAGGGTTCACTGTTCAGGAAAAGCGTATAATCCAGCGCGTGCCTCTCTTTCAGCTTCAGCAGCTCCGGCACCACTGTCCGCATGCCGACAGAATCGACCTCTTCATCCGGAACCGAAACGAGTATGAGATTGAGCGGCCAGCCTTCTTCAATAGCCTGCTCCATCACATGCAGATGCAGCACAACTCCCATTTTCATGTCCATCGTACCGCGGCCAAACAGATAGTTATCGGACTCCAAATCGCTTCTGGCTGCTTCAGGGAGCGTTTCAGCTTCCTCCTTCAGCTTCATGGTCAGCGCCTTCGGATCAAATGCAAACGGTTCCAAATGGCCGTATTCCTCTGTCTGAACCGTATCAAAGTGGCTGATCATGACGATCGTCTTTGTAACGCCTGCATCTGGATGCCGGTATACAGCTGTCAGGGAACGCCGGCCTTTATCCGCATCATGCAAGTGAACGTAATCCCGGTGTTCTTTAAAATAAGGAAGCAGCTTCAGCTTCTCTTGTAATTTAACTGGAAAATCTTTTTCTCCTTGTGAAAACGTCCGGCTCTCCCAGCCGACTACTTCACAAAGAAGTTCTTCAAGTGCTTCAGGTGTGTGCCATAACATGCCAACCATCCTCCCGCTGATAAAAAGTCCATTCCTTCACCAGTTTACCTTATCTGCAGAAAAAAACCATCAGTGAAGCAGAAAACCTTCCAATTCCGCTTGAACCCCTGCACAATAGAAGCAGCACAAAAAAAGGACGTGATTCGATCGTGACGATAATAATCAGGCAGGCGCTGCCGGAAGATGCTGCTGCACTTGCCGCTATAGCCTCGGACGTAACAGACGAAGGCTTTGGTCTTGCGAGTCCGGAGGAAGTGACACACACTGCTGCTTCGATGGAAGAAAAGATTCTCACTGTCGGAAAAGACCCCCGTTCATTGTTTTTAACAGCAGAGAGCGATGGACAGCCTGTCGGTTCGCTGATCTTTCAGCGAAGTTCGCAAGTCAAATACGTCCACCACGGCAGTTTCGGCATGTCGCTTGCCCCTGCCTCACGAGGAGCGGGCATCGGTCGAAAGCTGATGGAGGCACTGCTGAGCTGGGCAGCAGAAGCACCAGGCCTCGAAAAAATCACGCTCGAAGTACTCGCAGAAAACACAGCCGCCCGGTCTCTCTACAAACAGTTTCAATTTGAAGAGGAGGGCAGGCTGCGCCGCCATGTCTACTATCAGGGTGCCTATGACGACCTGATCCTGATGGCCCTGTTTCTAAATCAGGAAAACCGAGTTTAGTCCCAGCTTTCAGTGGGAAACAGAGTCGTACACTATCCCTGTTAAAGGAGCTGACTGTATGACACAACATCGTTTAAACCAGCTTGAAATCGGTCAAAATTACACGGCAAAGGAGCTTGACAGCTTCGTGTCCACTACGGATGTCGTCGTTCTCTCTTCAAACGAAGAGCAGCTGTTTACCGATCCGGAGCGCGAATACAAAGTTGCCGGTTCTTATAATGGCTTTTTCGAGCATTCCTCCGACAACGGAGAAAAGTATTTCCGTGAAAAACGTGCTTATATAGTAGAGAAAGTCTGACGCTGTTTCACGTGAAACAATTAAATCCCGAACTAGTAAGAGACGGTCCGGGATTTTTATCAGCCGTGAACGTGATAGATGAAAAAGCCTGCAGAGGGTCAAAAAAGCGCAACGGAATTTCATCCGTTGCGCTTTAAGCATATTTATTCGTCTTCGACGAGCTCGTACGCGCCTTCTTCGTTGTGCGTTTCCTGACCGGTGATCGGCGGGTTGAACACGCAGACCATGCGCATATCCGAGCCTTCGTATGCTCGCAGATAGTGCTCGTCGTTCTTATCAAGCGCGTAGATTTCGTTGGCTTTGATCGGCCATACTTTGCCGTCTGCAACCGTTTCTACTTCACCCTCACCCTCAATGCAGTAAACTGCTTCCAGGTGGTTCTGGTACCAGATGTGCGTTTCAGTACCTGCTTTTATGACAGTATCGTGTACGGAATAGCCCATGTTGTCCTTTTTCAGGAGCAAGCGGCGGCTTTCCCAGTTTTCACCTTTTACGTGCTGATCGGAACCAATGATGTCTTCCAGTCGAACTACCTTCATGTCTGAAATCCTCCTCGATGTTTTCCGGTATTCTTCTACTATACAGACTGTCCGTTATCCGGACAGCAGAAAAGAGCGGCCGAAAGCGGAGTCCCGGCCGCTCTGATTCTGTTTTATTAAGTCGTTACTTCGCTGCCGTTTTCGTCTTTACGTTCATGGATTTGAGAGCGTCCTTGATGCTTGCTTCAATAATATCCAGTCCTGCCTGCAGGCCTTCCTCATCAATGTTAATCGGCGGGAACAGCTTGAACACCTGGTCGTGTCCCCCTGCTGTTTCCATGATCAGCTGTCGTTCAAAGGCGTGCTCTGCAACCTTTTCACTAAAGCCTTCAATATCAGAAGAAATACCCTGCATGAGACCTCGTCCTTTACGGTGAGCCTTCATCTCCGGATATTTATCAATCATGTTATCAAGGAACTTCGTAACGGTTTCTGCGCGTGCCTGGACGCTCTTTTCAAACTCCGGGTCTTCCCAGTACGTGAGTGATTCTGTCGCAGTGACAAACGCCATGTTGTTACCGCGGAACGTACCGTTATGCTCGCCCGGCTTCCAGTCGTCCAACTCCGGCTTAATGAGCGTGATTGCCAGCGGCAGGCCGTAGCCGCCGATCGACTTGGACAGGCAGATCACGTCCGGCTTAATGCCGGCAGGCTCAAAGGAGAAGAACGTACCCGTACGTCCGACGCCAGCCTGAACATCGTCCACAATCAGGACAATGTCCCACTCGCGGCAGATGCGCTCCAGGCGCTGCATCCATTCAAAGCTTGCGGCGTTAATACCGCCTTCACCCTGTACGGTTTCAAAAATAACCGCTGCCGGAACGGCTACGCCGCTTCCGTTGTCTTCCAGGAACCGCTCGAAGTAGTCAAGCGTGTCTTCGCCTTCAACAAAGTTATCATACGGCATTTGAACCGTATGGCTCAGCGGAATGCCGGCACCTTTACGCTTCATGGAGTTTCCTGTTACAGACAGGGAACCGATCGTCATGCCGTGGAAACCGTTCGTGAAGCTTACGATGTCCGTGCGGCCGGTCATTTTACGCGCAATTTTCAGCGCACTCTCGACCGTGTTCGTTCCTGTTGGTCCCGGGAACATAATGCGGTAGTCCATGTCACGTGGTTTCATAATGACGTCACGGAACTTCTCCATAAACGCTACCTTTGCGTCTGTTGCTTTATCAAGTGAATGCGTGATGCCATCGTCGAGGATATAGTCAACGAGCTTTTTCTTCATAGCAGGTTCGTTGTGGCCGTAGTTCAGTGCGCCTGCACCAGAGAAAAAGTCGATATACTCCTTGCCTGCTTCATCCCACATTTTGTAGCCGCGGGCTTTCGTAAATACGGTTGGAAAGCTTCGTACATAGCTTCGTACACTGGATTCAAGCTCTTCGATCAACTGTAGCTTTTCATTCATGGATAAAGGTCCTCCCAATATAATTGTAGTCACCTTGTCTAAGCGGACGGTTGTCTTCCGATCTTGCCTGTGAGTTTATTTCTTCCAGAAAGGTCCGATACGGTACGTGTATTCTGCTTTCCCGTCTTCTTCCGGGAACACGTCCGCAGGGAACGTTTCGCGTACTTCAAATGACGTATCTTCTGTCTTCGCCAGCTTCTTAAAGAGAGACTGGGAAGCGACATTGTCTTTTGTAATCGTTGCTTCCAGATACTTGACATCTTTCGCTGCGTCACGGCTGAGAAGCTCATCCAGCATTTTGTAGGCTACGCCTTTTCCGCGCTGGGAGCTGTCCACTCCAACCTGCCATACAAATACTGTATCCGGATGCTCCGGCTGGATGAAACCGGTGATAAATCCGACTACTTCGTCGTTTTCACGCGCAACGACGCAGGTCTCGGAAAAATATTCCGCCATCATAATATACTTATAGGCAGAGTTCAGATCTAACGACGTCTTCTTTGCCAGATTGTACATCCCCTGGCCATCTTCTTTGGACGGCTGTTCCAGTGAAAGGGCCTCAAGTACAGGAGTAACAGTAGTGCTGCTCATTACTTAAAAACCACCTTTTTTTTATTTATTTTGCGAGAAGTCATAGATCAGGATGTCTTCAAGCAAAGAAGCTTCCGTTTTTTCAACACTATTAATCATAGGACGCTTTGACTTTATTCGCAAACGGACTTAAACGGCATGGATAGTGATTAATCAGGATCGATATAGCTTAGTTATCTTCAGACCATTGATCTTGCTTATACCTCTCGATTTGTCGCTAATGCACCAGATTGCTACAGGTCGACTGTTAAATTTGCTTACAAATGGAAATTTATATCCATCTCCTCCTGTTTTTTCGGCCCGGTTTCTGTCCCGCCGCCGTGAAAGCGCTCATGGCACGCTTTCATATTATTTTCATTGATTCATATACCTGTTTATCAGAAAGCTAAACGGGAAATTATCAAAAAAGATGGGAGACGCCGAACGTAAAAACGGGTCTATCCCTTATCCCATCTAGGTCCTACGCCCTTGTAAAGATTCTATAAACTTTTTTAATCACGGATGAATTGCACCGTCCAGTTGCGGCTAAAACGGATGAAGCATTCTTTTGGTCAGCGCACCTCTTCCTCTCCCGCCGCTTCATTTATTTTCAAATGAATGAAATACAGCCTGCTGTTAAGCGGTATACTATGAAAGAGTACAGGGAGGGAATAGCAGATGAAGCACAAAAAGTGGCTCTGGATTGGACTAGCTTTCGCAGCGCTTTATATCGGGGTGACCGCCTGGCACCAGCTGAAACCGCTGCCGGAGGGGATTGACTATACAGGTGATGTGCATATGCTGCAGGAGGATGAGGCGGTCTTTCTGGCAGATTTAACGTATCAGAATGAAGCAGGCGAAGTGTATGAGCACGAGATTATGGAGGAAATGTTCCGCGTGATCGATGAAGCAGAGCACTTTCTGATTATCGATATGTTTATGGTAAATGAATTTTCCGATGAATCACGGTCGTTTCCCGAGCTGAGCCGTGAATTCGGCGATCGGATCGAACAGCGGATGGCCGAGTCGCCTGACCTCAAGGCCGTGTTTATCACGGATCCGATCAATACGACGTATTTCTCTCATGAGGCGGCTCACATTGACAGGCTTGCCGATGCTGGTGTAGAAGTGATCTACACGAATTTGGAGAGACTGCGTGACCCAAATCCAATATACTCCAGCTTCTGGCGGATTGGTTTTCAATGGTTCGGCCAGCGGGGACCCGCTTGGCTGCCAAATGCGTTCGGTCCTTCCGCTCCGGACGTCACGCTTCGCTCGTACTTAAAGCTGGCCAATATTAAAGCGAATCACCGCAAGCTCGTGATGAATGAAGAAGAGGCGGTCATCACTTCTGCCAATCCGCATGACGCCAGCGGCTTTCACTCCAATATCGGCATCCGGGTATCAGGCTCTATCTTAAAGGAACTAGTCGATCAGGAACGGGCCGTCGCTGCGTTTTCTGATGGAGACCTCGATGCTTTTCCGACTTCGGAGGAATTAGATGAGTGGGTGACAATCAGAGAAGAAGGCCCGATTCAGGCGCAGCTCGTGACAGAGCAGAGTATCCGCCAGGCTGCTTTGAAGATTTTGGAGCGCGCGGAGCAGGGAGATACCGTCTGGCTCGGCATGTTTTACTTGTCAGACCGTTATATAATAGAGGGACTTCACGAAGCGGCAGACCGGGGCGTGCAGATTCAGGCAGTGCTTGACCCGAATCAAAATGCGTTCGGCCAGGAAAAAATCGGACTGCCGAACATTCCGGTTGCCTCTGAACTCGTGGACCGCGAGGACGGACTGATCACCGTACGCTGGTACGATACCTATGAAGAGCAGTACCATTCCAAGCTGCTCTACGCCGACCGCGGAGAGCAGGTAAACATTCTTGCCGGCTCCACGAACTTCACGGAGCGTAATTTAAATAACTACAATCTGGAGAACAACATCAGTTTGACTGCACCTGCCGACAGTCAGCTTGCCGAAGACGTGGACGCTTACTTTGAACGGATTTGGAACAATGAAGACGAAACCTTTACGGTAGCCTATGAGGAATATGAAGGGGCTGTCACCCCGTACCTGTACGGTCTTTATGTACTGCAAAAATCGCTCCGGTTTACTACGTATTAGCATTCTGCCAGCATCAAAAGCGTTTCCCGGATCCGGGAAACGCTCAGAGTGTCAATAAAGCCCTATTAGGTGAATAACGTTGCATTTGCCCGTATCTGCGGACACTCGCTTTCCGGAGGGAACGGGCTCAGCTAAGCGCTTCTTCCCTTCGTCAGAAGCGCTGGATCTTTGCCTCGTTCTGAGCCGAGGTCCTCCGATGTCGGCAGCTGGCAGTACGGTTCATATGTGTGGTTAGGCCTGCACGAGCTGCTTCCATACAGGTAGAACTTTCCCGATGAGACGTTTCGATGTTGAACAGGGGTGTCCGTACTTCCTACAATTCCGTATAAAAGGTAAAAAAGCAGTCGCGTTTGCCTGTCGTGACATTGTTCTCCAACAATCAGAGCCGTGTGTCCGGCGGAGGCGCAACAAGCAGTCTGAAGATTTCGTGCCGTTCAGATCTGCGAACGGCATCCACGCACGAGCGGAGCCGGCCTGGTTTTTAAAGGCTTCTCGAGAGAAGCCTTTGTCCGAGTGAAGCCTTATCGCCGTTCGAACTTGAACGGCATGACAAGCGCGTGCGGAGCCGGACCGGCTCTTGAAGGCTTTTCGTGAGAAGCCTGAGTCCGAGTGAAGCCGCGCCATTCTCCCTTCATACAGGGGTCACCCTGAGAAATAGCTGAAGGCCGGCCCACCGCAGGCTAGGTAAGCAGAGGGGAAAGACAATCAAACAAAAAACATGTAAGCTGAAAGATTTTTTAAACAGCCTGAGAGCCTGCCGCGTGGATGCGGCAGGCTCTTTTTTTAATGGTCAAACCAGTAGTGCAGCGCCCGTTCCAATCCGGTGCGGCACCATTCAGCTACCCGCTGGTCCTGCTGCTCATAGGCTGCTTTCCCGACAGCTGCGCTGACAAACACGGCTTTAAAGATCGCGAGCTGCTCCGTATCGTCATCAATGGCTCCGTACCATTCATAAAAGCGCTTCTTCGCTTCATCCGGGAGCGCCTGATAGACGAGTGCAAGATCGGATGCCGGGTGCCCGACGTGCGCGTCGCCCCAATCGATGATGCCCTTTAGTCTTCCACTGTGGGCGATCAGGTTTTTGGGATGAAGATCGCCGTGTACAAGCGTTGTTTCAGCCGGATTTTCCCAATCCGGCACCTGCTGTAAATAGCGCTGGACCATCTCGATCGTCCGGCCGGAGCAGATCGGCGCCAGACCGTGCATGCTCTCTTCGAGCATCGGCTTGCGCTTTTTAGCAGAAAGCCGCTTCAGCTCATCTCCTGGCAGGCCGCTTCCGGAAACCGGGAGCTGGTGCAGACGCACGAGAAAGCAGGCAAGCCGGTCTGCTTCACTGCCAAGCAGGTCTGTGTTCTGCTCCATGGCAAGCTCTCTGCCCGGCACATAGGAGAAACCGGTAAATGGATACTGGTGTCCTTCCGCTGTATCTGCAAACGGCACCGGCACATCATACACGCTGTGAAACTGCCGTTCGGCCAGCATGTTCAGCACATACTTCTCATTGCATAAAGAACGCCAGCCTTTTTCATGTCTCGGAAATCGGAACACGTACCGGCCCCCAGCTGCATAAACGATCGTATCGAAGCCGGTGCCTGTATGCTCCAGCCTGACCGGAGCCATGTCCGGAAGCGCAGCTTCTACATATGCTTCCGCCTCCCGGCGGGTAATATCTCGAAATGAAACGGTCGTCATACGGCCTCCTCCTCTGTCGTTTCATTTTACAACAGAGAGTGCCGGCCTGTCGTCTGCAGGCCCTGCTCGGCAGGCCATTTTCAACATGCTACTTTTTCACGTGAAACGGACACTGTCCCTTTATCGGTTCCGCGTCATCTCCGATAAAGAATTGCTTCCATTCCTGATGCTCCGGATCGCCGTAGTGGCTGATATCCGGATGAGTCGGCAGCTGGTCCCACTCCTCGACCCGCTGACGGACCTTCTCACGGGACATCATGCCCCCAGGCTGGGTGCCCTCCAGTCCGTCAAAAATTCGCCTCGGCTGAAACCCAAGAATGAGGCTGTTGCCAAGATCCCTCGTTTTACGCTGCTTATAGGCCGGTGCATTCCCAAAGACAAAGATCGGCTCCTGCTCAAAGTGAAAATCCCATAAAAAATGCTCCGGGTCAGCCGGCTTATCGTTCGGCCAGGGAAGCGGATCCTGCTCGTGTAAGTATTGAAGCAGCTCCCAAAAGTAAGCGCGGTAATACTCAATGCTTTTCTCTTCCTGCTCCGGTTCTACGAACACAAACAGTCCATGTCTTGCGGGCTTTGTCTCCTGGAACAGTTGTAAAAATTCGTGCACGATTTGCGGAAGGGCGCTCCAGTCGTTATGAGGGACGCATCCGTAGCGCAGCTCTGCTTTCTTCTCCCCCTTTTGTCCAAAGTAGCAGGGAAAATCCTTTCGTGTAACAATCGAGCGAAACGTATCATATTCTTTATTAAACCAGGACGGAAGCTCTCTTCCGCCTGCAATCATCTGTTGATCCAGCAATCCATTCATCTTATGGCCCACCTCCTGGTCATTCTTATTCCCATTATCCTCCTATAAAAAACGGTAACTCTATACCATAACCTGCTATAATGGTTAAAAACCGACAGGAGGCGTTTCGCATGCAGGTATTATCCCGTCTGTATCAATCGGCTTTTTACATCGCTACCCCTTTCCTCCCATGGCGGACACCGGAGCTTTTGGAAGGTCCTGGCACACTCAAGCATCTGCCTGCCCTGCTGCAGCACCGAAATCTGCAGCGCATTCTTGTGGTCACCGATGCCGGTGTTGAACAAGCAGGCCTTCTTGGCCCCCTGCTGGACTTATTTGAACAAAAAGGGATGACCGTGGACGTATGGAAAGACGTAACCCCCGATCCGACTTCTACTCAGGCTGCGAGTCTTGCGGAAGCGGTAAAGCGGTTTGATGCGGATGCGATTGCGGCTGTCGGAGGAGGTTCCGTCATCGATTGTGCGAAAGCAGCCCGGGCACTGATTGCCAGACCGGATCGTTCGCTGTCTGAGATGAGGGGCGTCCTGAAAATTCGCCGGCGCGGTTTGTTTTTTGCCGCCGTTCCAACAACTGCCGGTACCGGCTCTGAAGCGACCGCCGCCGCTGTAATTACCGACGCTGACACGCATGAAAAGTATGCCCTGATTGATACGTGCCTGATTCCCGATGCAGCGGTTCTTGATGCAGCCCTGACGGTCCAATTGCCGAAGCGGCTAACCGCTGCTGTTGGTATGGATGCGCTGACGCATGCTGTCGAGGCGTTTATCAGCCGCAGCAGAACGAATGAAACTGACCGGCATGCGGCAGAGGCTGTCCGCCTGATAGTGAAACACCTGCCAATTGTCTATCAGAACGGAGATAATCTGGAGAGCAGAAGACTCGTGCTCCATGCCGCTCATCTGGCCGGCCTGGCCTTTACAAAAGCGTTTATTGGAAATGTCCATGCGCTTGCTCATCAGCTTGGAGCTCAATACAGAATTCCTCACGGTGAGGCAAATGCTATGCTGCTCGTCCCGGTGTTACGCCAGTATGGCAGCCGCATTTATCCGCGCCTTGAGAAGCTGGCTGCAGCTGCCGGACTTTCCCAGACAGACGGTGCTGCTTTCATTGAGCTTTTGAACGAGCTCCGACAAAGCCTGGACCTTCCTGCTGGAACAGAAAGTCTGCAGACAGCGGACTATCCGGCAATTTCCCGTGCAGCGCTTCGCGAGGCAAATCCGCTCTATCCTGTACCTGTCATATTTAGTGAGCGAGATATGTACGAAGTGCTTCGCTCTATCCATCTGTGAAAAGTTTGTGAATGAATGAGCATTTGTGTTGCATCCTGAATACAAAGGTTATATACTAAGCGTACGGTTAATTTGTGATCTTATTCACAAGTTAGACCTTGCGTTTTTTGCTTCTTCTTGTGAATGTTTGAGCAAGTTGCTGGATGACCGATAATGAAGCTGATAGGATAGCTGTATACGATTTTTTGTGAGTAATTGAGCAAGATAAAACAGGAGGTATGTCAGCATGAAAATTGCTGTTATTGGAAGCACACATGCAGGGACGGCCGCGGTTCGGAATATGGCAGAGCTGTACCCGCAAGCAGAGATTCACGTTTATGAGCGAAATGACAACGTTTCTTTTCTGTCCTGCGGTCTGGCACTGTACGTTGGAGGGGTAGTGAAAGATCCTCAAGGTCTCTTCTATTCGTCTCCTGAGGAAATGAAGGCAATGGGCGTGCACGTGCACATGGAGCACGATGTCACCACTATCGATACCGAGAGCCGCCAGCTGGAGGTCACCGATATGAAAACGGGCCAGGCCCGTACGGACAGCTACGATCGTCTTGTCATGACAACCGGTTCATGGCCAGTGACTCCGCCGATCGACGGTATTGACTTGGAGAATATTTTACTTGCAAAGAACTTTAACCAGGCGAATACGATCATTGAGCGCGGAGAAAAAGCCGAACACGTAACGGTTGTTGGCGCAGGCTACATTGGCGTAGAGCTTGTGGAGGCCTTTCAGCAGGCAGGAAAAAAGGTCACGTTGATCGATGGCGTTGACCGCATCCTGAATAAATATTTAGATAAGGAATTTACCGATATAGTCGAACATGATTTCCGCAGCAAAGAGATCGAACTTCGTCTTGGGGAATCTGTTGTCCGCTTTGAAGGCGACGGGCACGTGCAGCGTGTTATAACGGATGGCGGTGCAGTCGAAACGGATATGGTAATCATGTGCGTCGGCTTCCGTCCGAACACCGGCTTACTGAAAGGAAAAGTCGACATGCTCGATAACGGCGCTATCCGCGTGAATGATTATATGCAGACGAGCGATCCTGCGATTTTTGCAGCTGGCGACTGTTGTGCCGTACCGTACAATCCAACAGCAGGCCACGCTTATATTCCGCTTGCGACGAACGCGGTGCGCATGGGAACGCTCGTCGCCCGCAACATCATGCAGCCGCAGATGCGCCACGTCGGTACGCAGGGTACGTCCGGCCTGCACATTTTCGGGATGAACATGGCTTCAACCGGCCTGACAGAAACGTCAGCGGAAGCGATGGGCCTTGAGGTCAAAAGCGTAACGATTAACGAAAAACACCGTCCTGAATTTATGCCGACATCTGAAGACGTGCAGCTGAAGGTAACCTTTGATCCGAACTCCCGTCGTCTGCTTGGGGCGCAGGTCATTTCCAAAGCAGATGTGACGCAGTCGATCAACACGCTGAGCGTCTGTGTGCAGACGAGAATGACAGTAGACGAGCTTGCCTTCGTCGACTTCTTTTTCCAGCCGCACTTTAATCAGCCGTGGAACTTCCTGAACAAGGCAGGCCTGGCAGCCTTCGAACAGCCGCAGCCAGAGCACGCCAAGTAAAGGAGCCGAACGGTAAAGAATGCAAACGACAACCAGCACCCGGGAATGTTCTCCCGCGGTGCTGGTTTTTTCGTTAATAGGACTGTCCATCCTCATCGGTAAAGACCGATCGGACAGCTGATCGTTCAAATGCTGTGCCGGACGGAGCATGTCCGCTGACACGGACGACTGCGTTGTACACTCCTGCCCCCCGGCTGCCGACAGCAATCCGGTCAGGGGCCTGCCCTCTTGCCTGCTGGCGGTATTCACTGACAGCCTGACCAAATGCACGGCCCGCACCCGGCTCACCCGGCGTAAAGCGGATGTCTGCGTTTACTTCCAGTGCTTCGCGACCAGCCCGGTTTACAGCTGGAAAATCAGACTCTGCCCGGAACGAGCGGTTATTGTCTTCCGCGCGCACGTGCAGCTGGTCGTTCAGCTCCGATTCAAACTGGGCGACGAGACCGTAGGCTTGTGAACCGTTATCGTCTGCCCGAACCGTCCATTCCCCTGCCGCCGGGTTCTCCAGGTCAACGAGATGATGATAGGCGCCTTTAAAGAACGGTGTTTCGTCTTCCTCTGCTTCCACCTGCACGACGTCAACAGAGCCATCCGGCTTAACGAGCTCCAGCTCGGCAAGCGGCTCCATGCTCATCCAGCTGAAGGAGACACTGTCTGCTTCCTGTTCAATGACCATCGTTTCCGTCGCTTCCCCGTCCTGCTGTCCTCCTTTTACAAGTGTAGACAGGGAATCCTCCGCTGCCGCTTCCATCAGAGAAGCGGCTCCTGCCTGACCTGTCAGGACGCTTTGCATGAACGGAAACGCATTTTCTCCCTGATGCACTTCCCCGTGATTCCAGTTTCCTACACTAAGCATCGTTCCGTAAGGCAATGTCGCACTTTCAACGGATACAACGCCGTCACTCGGTCCGGAAATAAAGCCGCTGCCAAACCAATAGCTGCTGAAAATAGGACCGGTTCGGTCACCTGCGAGTGTAAAGTAGCGGTTTTGCTGCACTTCCGGCCTGGAATCGGTGATGGAGCGGAAATGATTCATGACACCCGTCTGCAGACTTTGCGTGCCTTCACTGTTCTGCCCAATTAAATCAGCGAGCCAGCCGAGCGAGGTGCTGTTCGCTAAATCAGCGAGCTCCGATCCATCGTGCGGCGATCCGATCGTGATCACGTCCGAGACGAGCGAATGCCTTCCTTCATGAATCAGTGCTACTTGGGTATCGACACCGCCCTTGCTGTAGCCGACCACTACGATCTCTTTCCCGTTAAAATGCGCGGAAATGTCATCAAGCTGACCTGCCAGCATCGCACCGTTATCCCAATAGCTTTTCGGCTCTCCGCCAGAATCATGGAGCTCCACAAATACGGTCTCATAGCCGGCCTCTCTGGCAGTATCGTACATCG
The DNA here is from genome assembly GCF_052061695.1 of Alkalicoccus luteus. Classification (NCBI taxonomy): domain Bacteria; kingdom Bacillati; phylum Bacillota; class Bacilli; order Caryophanales; family Bacillaceae; genus Alkalicoccus; species Alkalicoccus luteus. Next base: position 121,251 of record NZ_JBPZEY010000010.1, on the reverse strand, counting down.
AATTTCCGTCATACCAGGTCGTGGAATCGTTCGTCAGTCCCTGCACAAATACGAGCACAGGCTTCGCCGGATCCACCTGGGCCGGCGGGTCGCCGTATGTAATGGTCCCCGGTGTCAAGTCACCACCGCCTCCCTTGAATTCTCCGGCAGAAACCGTCTGAAATGGCATGAGCAGCATAGCAGCAAGCAAAAGCAATAAGATACGCATCTTCTCAACCTTCCCTCTCTGGAGGCGGATCGACCCGCCCGTATTTGCCTTTCGGCTCCCTAAGAGTTCGAGGCAGGGCTGTTATTCCCTGCCACTGTGACCCTCTTCCCAAGATGTTCAGAGGAAAGACCTCCCTGCTCCTGTGAGATTCTGTGACATTCCTGCAAGCTGCCTTTGTGATTTATTTCACAAAAGTTCCACATTCACAGCTTGCTTCATGCTATATAATAGAGGCAGAACGCAAAGGAGGGGTCAGATTATGGCCGAAGTACCATCACTGAATTTGCACCAGCTGAAGCGAATGAAAGAAGAACTGACGCGTTTTATGATGACGTATCAATTTGCCTTGGATGAGATTGTTACGAAAATCGAAATTCTGCAGCAGGAATTTCACTACATGAACGACTATAATCCCATTGAACACGTGAATTCCCGCCTGAAAAGTCCGGAGAGCATCGTCGAGAAGCTGCACCGGAAACACCTGCCGATTAACTTAAGCTCCATGCGTGAAAACATTCAGGACATTGCCGGCGTACGTGTCATCTGTTCATTTCAGTCGGATATCTACGAAATCAGCCGCATGCTTCAGCAGCAGAAGGATCTCGACGTGCTTGAAGTACGGGACTACATCAAAGAGCCGAAAAAAAGCGGTTACCAGAGCCTGCATCTGCTCGTACGCATCCCTGTCTTCATGTCCGACCGGGTAGAGCATGTTTGTGTGGAAATTCAGATCCGCACGATCGCCATGGATTTCTGGGCGAGCCTGGAGCATAAAATCTTCTACAAATACGACCGTGATGTTCCGGCGAGACTTCGGGCTGAGCTAAAAGAGGCCGCCGATTCTGCCGCTGCACTTGATCGTAAAATGGAAAAGCTGCATTTGGAAATGAAAGAGCTGAAGGACAAGGAAGAAGATCCTGAAGGCGTATTTGAGCTTATTTTAAAGGATAACCGCCTGCGTCTCCCTGAAGCGTTTTTGAAGCAGGACGACGACGAAACGCTGTCTTAAACATAGGAGCGCCCAACTAATTGTTGGGCGCTCCTTTTTAATCCTATGTACTCTCCCTGCTGTCATCGCTCATCTGATTTTCAGCGTAAGCTAACGAGACTATTTACACAGCTTAAACGATAATTCTTTTATTACTACTAAGCAGGTAACGAAGAAGCATCTGCTTATCCGTGAATATGTTGAACCAGCGTTTACTCCACTGGTATTACTAGAAGCCTTCAAAAAATGAATTCACCAATTTATTAATTTGCTTTAAATATATAAACCTCAAGCTGGCAGAATGTATCTTATTTTTGCTGTCCTTTACCAGAACCTTCTTTAGTACTCTATTTCAAGCCGAAGAAAGCAGATGCTTAACCACAAATTTTATTTTGGATCTCGTTACCTTAAATAGACTTTTACACGTTTTATTTATCAAAATTCTTTGGTAATTTTCATTACTTTTACGTATAATACAGATTACGAAACGAGTTTCTACATATTTAATAGCAGGAGTGTTCTAACAACATGATAAACATAATAGTAACAGGTATAGGAGGCCCAACTGCGCAAGGGGTGATGCAGGGCTTGCGTAAAAGACAAGACGTACGCATTATTGGCTTGGATCGCCGAGAAGTGAACAGCGGCCTGCCATTTTGCGATACTTTTCAACAAATCCCATCTGTATATGACCGGTCCTCCTATGAAACACGCATAATTGAACTGGTCGAGGAATATAATGCCGCTCTTCTTTTTCCATGTCTGCATGAGGAAATAACAATTTATGCTGAACTGCGTCATCAGCTTAGTTGTATCGTTGCTACTCCGACAAGTGATGTGATCCATTCGCTAATTAATAAAACTGCTGTTTATCAACTACTGGAAAAATCGGAAGCTGCTGTTTATGTTCCTCGATATGCACCTTTTTCTTCATCAAATGAACTAAACACTATTTTAACTGATCAGTTCTCAAATGATGAAGTTGTTGTCTCTAAAGCTGCAGCCAGTCACGGTGCAGTAGGATTTGCACTGCTAACTTCAAAAAAGCGGTATCTGGAGGAAATCTCTAACGGGAATAAGCAATTTGTTGCCATGGAGGATTTTACACGAATCGATCATAACGGCGGGGAACTCGTGATGGAGTATCTGCCGGGAATCGAGTTTAGTGTTGATATTTATTTATTTCATCATGAGGTAATCGCAGCCGTAAGCAGAGAGCGTACTGGGGTTTCAAGCGGAATTGTTTTGGATGGCAAAGTCGTTTTTCATCCGAAACTAATTGAAGCCGCTTCCATCACGGCGAAATCGTTGATTACTACCGGATTCATGAATTTACAATTCATTGAGAAAGATGGCGAATTTAAGTTAACGGATGTTAACCCTCGCTTTTGTGGAAGCCAAGTTATGAGCTTGGGTGCAGGTGTTAATTTTCCGGAGCTTGTACTTCAATACGAGGTGCTGCATGAACGTCCTGTTGTTTCTCCTCAGTGGAACACGAGAATGATACGTTTTCGGGATCAATTTTTTCTTAAAGATGAAGAAACCTCTACCTGAATCTTTGATGAACTTTTCGACCATACAAATGGAATGAGACTTACGAAAAAAAGAGCGGTGCTCCCCTTTACGAATGGGAAGCCCGCTTTTTTTCTAAGCATATTTACGGGTTAACGCTTGATTTTTTGTTTCAACTGCAGGATTCCCCGCAGCAAGACGTCTTCTTTTAACATAAGCAGGATAGAAAAATAGAGGACTGCCCCTGCTCCAACCGTGATAAGCAGTGCTGCCATCAATGATAATCCAGATAAGACATATGTGTACAGCATAAATGCGGCCGCAGCCATTACTGCAGAAGCACTTATAATTTTAGATAAGGATGCGATGAACAACTTGTAAGGGAGCGGACCTGTTCGACTTCTAATTTGTATAAACAGAAGGCATGCACAAAATAGAGCTGAGATACTGGAAGCGAGCGCTAAGCCGCTAATCCCCATAAGAGGAGCGAGCATAAAATTTAACACGATATTTAATCCCATTGAGACAGCCGCGTTAATCATTGGTGTCCTAGTATCCTGAAGGGCGTAGAATCCTTGTGAGAGGACCACTCTTAGTCCTGTACCGACCATTCCAAACGCATAGAAGAAGAAGGCCCCGGAAGTCATCATAACGGCTGTGCTGTCAAATGCCCCTCGACCAAAGAGCAGTCTTACTATAGGCTCTGAGAGAACAAGGACGCCAGCTGCGGCTGGGACAGTAAGCATCATGACCCCAGTCATCGATTGATGGAGCGTATAGCGAAACTGATTCATGCTTCCTTTGGAGGCCATCTTGGAAACAGATGGAAACATGACTGTTGTAATAGAGATAACAAATACGCCGTGTACGAAATTTGTCAGCGTATGAGCATAGTTTAGTGCAGATACTCCTCCGACTGCTACTTGAGAAGCGAGAGTCCGGTCTACGAGCTTATTTATTTGATGCACCGAAGAGCCTATTATTACCGGCCCTGCAAGGAGCAGCATGTTCTTTAGATCCTGATCCTTCACGTTTAAGACCGGACGCCAAATAAATTTCTTGAACTTGGAAAAAATTAGCAATATCACCCATTGTAAAGCCAACCCTGCGGTAAACCCATATGCGAGCAACACCGGCTCCTCCCGTGCCGCACTCAGCATGATGGAGGCGATTACGGTCAGACTCATTGGAATTCCCAGCAAATTAGGAACAGCAAATAATTTCTGGTAATTTAAGTATGCACTTAAAATACGGATAAATACGGTAAACAAAATACCAAACAAGGTGATTCTTGTCAGCTCAACAGCCAGCTCAAGCGTTGCCCCTTCAAATCCGGAAGCAAATACAATAACAATTTGTTCCGCAAAAACTATCCCTGATAGTATAAGTACAGCACAAAACAGCAGCAGCACATTAATTAAATTATTGGTAAAAATAATGGCACCTTGTTGCCCCAAACGTTGTTCAATTCGACTGTACATAGGGATATAGCCTGTAGAAATCCCCTTAGCTACCACACCGAACAACACTACCGGCACTGTCAAAGCAATTAGATAGGCATCACTGACTCCTGAAGCTCCGTAAAAGTAAGCAAGTGTCACATCACGCAGAAATCCAATTACTTTCGAAAAAATAGTAAGAAGCATGAGTAGAATGACAGCCTTTTTCATAACAAACGACCTTTCACATCTTTATCTTTCAGCCGTTAACGGTTTTTTCATACTCCGCTTCACCTGTATACCGCTCTTTAAGTCTCATTCGGTCAGCACGGCTGTAAAAATGATGCATGAATTCAGAATCATAAAGAGCCTCTACGTACCGGCTGTCAAGCGACAGTGTTTCTTTAAATTCTTTATACACTGCATGATACCACTTTTTCGAACCCATATTTTCGTTTTTAAGCGTAAATGATTCTATCTCTAAAAATGCTGCGATTTCATTTTCTAATGAATTCAGTTTCTCCATTTGAATCATTAAGACATCAGCCTGCTCCGTTTCGATTATTCCATAGCCCTTTTCTTGATCAAATGGATATTCATATACATCGATTCCCCAAGCCTTATAAAACTCTTTATGAAACCACGATATACCGTACGTATGATTGAACCTGTTTAAAAAGTCGTTTTGAAGTGCCTGCATGTTTGTGTTTGATTCTTTCCGGTTATCTTTTTCCTTATTTAAGTCCATTAAAGGAACTTGAAAGGCGTGAAAATACATCGATATATTCCGCGAAACGGGCTCACGTACCAATGAGATGATTTTAAGTTTTTTCCTTTTTTGCAACAACTGGTGAACGAGTTTGTGGCGCCAGTAGTAGCGAAAGCGGTAAGAAGGACTGCGATAGTAGGAGATGGATTTATAAGCCTGATACATCTCTGTCGAGAGAGGGGTGTAAAAGCTGTGAATATGGATAGGCAGCATGCCCTGCTCCTTCAACGAGACCGTCAGGGAGGTGGACCCCACTTTTCCCATCTGATGAACTAAAACTAAATTACTGCTGTTTACATAAGTGTCAGTGAAATATCGCCATTTATTTATCATTCGCTTTCCCCTCGCTTCGCTGTATTTGATCTATATCTGTGTAAATCAACTCTGCTGCGTCCTGTATCGTCATTGATGATGTATCAATCGTTAAATCTGGCGATTCGGGTGCTTCATACGGGCTCGTCACTCCAGTGAAGGCTTCAATCTCGCCTTGTCTCGCTTTCACATACAGACCTTTTGGGTCCCGTTGTTCACAAATATGAAGAGGCGTGCTGATATAAACTTCCCTAAAACGACTTTCCCCAATAATGGCTCTCGCCTGTTCACGATCTTCACGGAAAGGAGAAATAAATGAAACAATGGTAATCAGCCCTGCATCACACATCAATTTAGCTGTTTCAGCAATTCGTCGGATATTTTCTGCTCGGTCAGCCTCTGTAAAATGAAGGTCACGATTCAGACCGTGCCGGACATTGTCTCCATCAAGCAGCATGGAATGCCGGCCTGCCGCATGAAGCATCTCTTCCAATCTGTTGGCAACACTCGATTTACCAGATCCAGACAAACCCGTCAGCCAAATGACTGCCGGATTTTGCCCCTTTAATGCTGCACGATGTTCATGTGTGACGGAAGTCTCGTGCCAGGTGATATCAGCCGAACTAGTTTTTGGCTCCTGAACCACTCCAGCGCCGGCGGTCATACCAGATAAACGATCAATTAAAATAAAGCTTCCAACCTCTTTACGAAGAGAGAAACGATCCGCTGCAACGGATGAACTGAGCGCAATATCACACGTAATGACCTCATTTTTTCTGCCCTCAACAGCCGGTTGAAGCTCGCCGCTGTTTATATCCGTTTGATGATAGATCTTTACGACAGAAGCAGGTGCTTGCTGAGTACCTATTTTCATCATATAGTTTCGGCCGGGAATAAGTGGCTTTTCATCCATCCAGATAATATCCACCTTCAATTTGGAGGTCACAGGCAGTAATTTATCTGTTGTCAGGACACACCCCCGGGATACGTCGACGTTTCTGTCTAATTCAATGCTTGCAGCCATTCCATTCTTGAGTTCCGTTGTTTCTCGGCCAGCAGATTTTAATGATTTCACTATCGCTTTTTCACGACTCGGAAGACTGTAAATGGTATCCCCAACACGCAGCATGCCTCCTTCTATTTGACCTTGATAGCCACGATAATGCTGATTTGGTCTGCTTACTCTTTGAACAGGCATATAAAACGGCTGTTCAAATTCCTCTGTATCTATTTCTACTTGTTCTAAGTAAGGAAGCAATGCGGGCCCTGAGTACCACGGCATGTTTTTCGACCAATCCAGAATGTTATCTCCTTCTGCTGCTGATACCGGAATCACTTGAAATGTCTTTAATTCAAACTCCTTTGCCATATGATTTAATTCTGATTCAATAACGCACCATTGCTCTTTATCATAAGCGAGTAAATCCATTTTGTTTACAGCTGCCGCAATATGTTTGATGCCCATTAAGCTGCAAATGCGTAAATGACGCTTTGTTTGGCTTTGAACCCCTTTGGATGCGTCAACAAGCAAAACTGCCAAGTCGGAATGGGACGCCCCGACTGCCATATTACGTGTATATTCTTCATGACCCGGAGTATCTGCGGCTATAAATGAACGATGATCGCTCGTGAAATATCGATAAGCAACGTCGATGGTAATACCCTGTTCCCTTTCTGCGGTTAAGCCATCCAAAAGCAGTGAATAGTCTATTTTACCGCCCCGGCTCCCTACTTTACTGTCGAGCTCCAATGCTTTTTCCTGATCTGCGTATATCAATTTAGCAGCATACAGCATATGGCCGATCAGAGTTGATTTTCCATCGTCTACACTTCCGCATGTCATAAATCGAAGCAGTGGCTTCATTTAAAAATAACCCTCCCGTTTTCGCCGTTCCATACTTCCTGATGCTTCATGATCAATTACACGGCTTGTTCGTTCCGAAGAGACTGCTCCAAGTGTTTCTTGAATAACTTCATCAAGAGTAGCTGCCTCTGAATAAACGCCCCCAGTCAGCGGGTAGCATCCCAATGTTCGAAACCGGACTTTTCTATACTGTACTTCGTGATGACTTACAGGCATTCTGTCATCGTCCACCATGATGATCGACCCATCCCGTTCTACTACTGGTCGTTCCGCCGCAAAATATAACGGCACTATGTCAATATCTTCTTGTTTGATGTACTGCCAAACATCTGCCTCGGTCCAATTTGAGAGTGGGAACACCCGCACACTTTCACCTTGTTTCATATGTGAGTTATAGCGCTTCCACATTTCAGGCCGCTGATTTTTTGGATCCCATGTATGCGATTCGTTACGAAAAGAAAAGATTCGCTCTTTCGCTCTCGATTTTTCTTCATCGCGTCTCGCTCCACCAAAGGCAGCATCAAAGCCATAGTAGTCCAATGCTTGCTTTAGCGCTTCTGTCTTCATGACATCTGTATAAACGGCACCATGATCAAATGGGTTTATTCCTTCAGCAACCCCTTCCTCATTTGAGTGAACAAGCAGCTCTATACCCAGTTCGTCAGCTCGTCTGTCACGAAATTTTGTCATCTCACTGAATTTCCAGGTTGTATCAATATGTAAAAAAGGAAAAGGTGGTTTTTCAGGGTAAAAAGCTTTCATAGCCAGGTGAAGCATGACAGAACTGTCTTTTCCGATCGAATAAAGCATAACCGGATTCTCACATTCCGCTGCAACCTCGCGCATGATATAAATTGCTTCAGCTTCCAGTTGCTCCAAGTGTGTTAACATCGATTGCCTCCCTCTAAATTCTTGCTTTTCTCATCGTACCACTCAACAAATTAGGTTAAAACAATGTATCGCCAGTCTTTTCTGACTTTCCAATCTTTTTTTACTTGTTCACTGTAATTAAGAGTTCGAAACAGCGTTAAACCAGATTAAATGTGGAAGGGGCGTAGCTCCTTAATGGAGACGCCCCTAAATAATAAAGTTTAAAACTCGATAACAAGCTTGCCGATCATGGTGCCGGATTCCAGTTTTTGATGAGCTTCCCTGAACACGGACGCATCCAGCCCGCGGCGGCGCTCGGTAATCGTTGTTTTCAGCGTTCCGGCATCCAGCCTGGATGAGACTTCTTCCAGCAGCCGGTGCTGTTCGATCATATCCTCTGTCTCAAACAGCGCGCGTGTAAACATGAATTCCCAGATGAAACCTGCGCTTTTCTGTTTTAATAATCCGAGGTCGAGCTTTTCCCCGGTTTCGACAATGGAGCAGATCATGCCCTGCGGCTTAACGACATCCGCCATTTTATCCCAGTGTGTGTCGGTTGCGTTCAGGCAGAAAATATAGTCGACTTCATGAATGCCTTCCTGCTCCAGCTGCGGCCTGAAATCGTCGTGGTGGTTGATGATCGTGTCCGCTCCCATCTCACGGGCCCAGTCCGTTGTTTCCTTCCTCGAGGCTGTCCCGATGACGTGCAGCCCTGCCTGTGCTGCCAGCTGCAGCGCAATCGACCCGACACCGCCGGCAGCACCGATAATCAGAATCGATTTCCCTTCATTTTTCTCAGCTGCCTGAGCGATGCCAAGCCGGTCAAACATGCCTTCCCAGGCGGTGATCGCGGTCAGCGGCATCGCAGCTGCTTCTGCAAAATCGAGCGATGAGGGCTTTTTGGCCGCGATGCGTTCATCGACTGCGTGGTATTCGCTGTTGGCTCCCTGTCTGCCGACAGAGCCGGCGTAATACACCTCATCGCCTTCCTGGAAAAGCGTTACCTCCGCTCCGGTTTCAACAACGACTCCGGCCGCGTCCCAGCCGAGAATTTTCGGCTCCTCTTCTTTACCGTCTTTTGGCGCCCGGATTTTCGTATCAACCGGATTAAGCGAAACAGCTTTTACTTGTACCACAATATCGTGCGGCTTCGGCGTTGGCCGTTCCACCGTTACATTTTGCAGGCTGTTCTCATCCTCAGCCGGAAGGTATTCATAAAGTCCAACTGCTCTCATCGTCGTCATCGTCTTCTCTCCTTCATCATATGATTATCATTTGAACGAGTCTGTACCCTGCCATGGCGGGACTTTGTATGCTTATACAAAGATCTGTTTGACATATACCAGAAAGGTGCGTATCATGGGCATTACTCGGAAAACAATAGTGTTTCCGTTAGAACCTGCTGTACTCCCTTATTAGACAACCGTTCCGTGTAACAGCCGGAGCGATCATATTTTGGCAATCTGTGACAGACAATAGTGCTGTTTTCGCAAAGCCGAAGAGACGAACCCGCCAGAGGTACGTCTTTTCGGCTTTTTTTCTGTCCGCTTTCGACTAGAAAGGTGGTATTAGCGTGACATTTTTCATCGATCACAAACAAAAACGAGTTCACCGTGTACTATGCGCAGGTGACAAATGTGGATTTAACGAAACACCCGCAGATCAGCGGGAGTTTACAAACAGCAGCGAACAAATCGACCGTCTCGTTCGCGACATGGCTTATCATAAGTGTTCGCACTGTGAAGCCTTTACCCTTGTTGGAAAATAAGTAAACCCATAACGTAAGCCGTTCCTCTATTCAGGAACGGCTTTTTGCTTGTTCACTGGGCATCCATAACCAGCACGATGTACCCCTTATCGGTATAGAAATCCCAGGAAACGAAATGATCAAGCACCGGCTTTCCCACAGCACTTTCCAAGTCTACCTCCTGAAGCATCCGGTGTTCCAGCGGCCGCTTCGCCTGCTTTAGTTCACGGAGCATGCCGTGACGGATCAGCTCCTTTTCGACTTCAACAAGAATTTTTTTGCGCCGGCAGAGGACGGTCCGTTCATTCAGCCAGTAAATTTGCGTTTCTCCCGGCTCTTTCTCTGCCATCTCGCTCGCACGGACTAATTCTCGAAGCAGCGCCCGGTCATTCACTTCAACAGGGGATTTCCACTCCTGATCTTCAGCCCGTATCCCTCTTAGCTCTCCGAAAATAAGGCCGGTTTCCCGGCGCAGGTTCCAGTCGGTGTACATTTCTTTCATCTCCACACCGGCAGTCTGCTCAAGCATTTCGCAAATATCGATGCGAAGCTCGGACAGCATCATTTCCCGTGTATCCAGAATTCGCTGATATTCTCTCCGTTTCAGCAAAATCTTCTCCATCGGAGGCTGAAATCCTCGTATATGAACAGTAAAAAATGGCGGCTCAATGGTGACATAAACAGAAGTTGGTCCTCTGCCAAAGTGTTCGCGAAGCAAAGAGGAAAAGTAGCTGCCCAGCTCCGCCTCCATCGATTTTGATTTCTGTGTCATGCTGAATTCCTCTTTTCATAATGAATTTCTGTTTGTCTATTACCCGTAAATCCATATTAATATTCCTGGCAGCACTGCCGCACTCATTTTCCAGTCGCATTTATGAGTATTTTCTGAAAAAACAAGTTGCATTCAGCAACCTTATCCGCTTATAATGTAAGCACTTACATAATCAGTCATCTGATGACCTGCTCTCTTGATGACCAGCTGTTTTTTCTTGGATGTGTTAAACGCTTGTTTTACAATGGAATGGAGGAATATGAATGGGAACTGGAATGCTGGCACTGATTGCACTTACCCCGATCCTTGCTGTCCTGCTTTTTCTTGTTATTTTGCGCTGGCCCGCCAGCCGTGCAATGCCGGTGTCGCTGCTGATCACCATTGCGGCAGCAATGATCTTCTGGAACGTACCGGCTAATCAAATCGGCGGCGCGATCGTTAACGGACTCGTTTCGGCTCTCACGATTCTGCTTATCGTTTTCGGCGCTTTGCTTTTGCTGAACACGCTGCGGGAAGGCGGAGCACTTGATACGATCCGCCGCGGCTTTACGGACATCTCTCCGGACCGTCGTGTTCAGGCGATTATTATCTGCTGGCTGTTTGGTTCCTTTATCGAAGGGGCTTCCGGTTTTGGAACGCCTGCTGCTATTGCGGCTCCGCTGCTCGTAGCCATCGGTTTTCCTGCGATGGCGGCCGTCATGGTTGCCCTTACGATCCAGTCTACACCGGTGACTTTCGGCGCGATCGGAACACCGGTCCTCGTCGGCATCAACGACGGTCTCCAGAACACAGCAGGCTTCAGCACGGCAACGCTTATGGAAATTACGCAGCACGTATCCATTCTGCATGCAATTATCGGATCGTTTATTCCGCTGATCATGATCGCGATGCTGACAAAGTTTTTCGGAAAAAACCGCTCGTTTACAGAAGGGCTGCGAGCATGGAAATTCGCTCTGTTTGCAGGGGTTTCCTTTACGATTCCGTACATGCTGATCGCCGTCTTCATGGGACCCGAATTCCCGTCGCTGTTCGGCGGGCTGATCGGTCTTGCGATTGTCATCCCAGCTGCGAAGCGCGGTCTGTTCGTTCCAAAGGATGACTGGCAGTTTGAGAAAGAATCGAACTGGGATCCGGAATGGAAAGGCGTGCTGAAAACAGAAGCAGTTGGCAGCTTTCCGAAGGTGTCCATGATCCGAGCCTGGGTGCCGTACATCATCGTCGGCCTGCTGCTTGTCGTCACCCGCCTGGACGCTCTGCCAGTGAAGGCGTGGCTGCAAAGTGTTGTTGTCAGCTTTGGAGAACCGTTTAATGCGGGGATCGCCGTATCGTTTCAGCCGCTTTACCTGCCGGCTGCGATTTTAATCCTCGTATCTGTGCTGGCTGTTCTTTTATATAAGATGCCCGTCGCCCGCTTCGGCCGCGCTGCTTCGCTTTCCTTTAAAACGACCATTGGCGCTGCAGCTGCACTGATTTTCGCGGTGCCGATGGTACAGGTGTTTATAAACACTGGTGTCGAAGCGAACACGTTCGGCACGATGCCGTTTCAGCTTGCACTCGGCGCTGAATCCGTCTTTGGATCCCAATGGCCGCTCGTCTCCGCTGTCATCGGTGCCCTCGGCGCGTTTATTGCAGGAAGCAACACGATCAGCAACATGATGTTTTCCGGCTTTCAATATGAGACGGCTGAGCTGATAGGCGTCACCGGCACAACGACGGTTGCACTGCAGGCGATCGGCGGTGCCGCCGGGAACATGATTTGCGTCCATAACGTCGTCGCGGCAAGCGCCGCTGCCGGACTAACCGGCAAAGAGGGGCTGCTGATCCGCAAGACGCTCATTCCAACGACGTACTATCTCGTATTTGCCGGAGCACTCGGCTCCGTCTGGTTTTATGGATTTGGTTTAAACATTGGAAGCCTGCTCCTCATACTTGTTATTTCCGGGCTCGCCTATGCAATCTACCGCGGTTCACGGCCGGTGAGCGAACAGGAGGCGGTTTCCAAATCTGCTTAACTTTCAGGAGGACTATTTATGAACGTATCGCTTTTTATTACCTGCCTTGCTGATGCTGTCTATCCTTCATCTGTCGGACGGAGTACGGTTGAACTGCTTGAAAGGCTTGGCTGCAACGTTTCCTTTCCGAAGAAACAGACCTGCTGCGGTCAGCCTGCCTTTAACAGCGGCTTTCACAAAGAGGCGCAGACAGTGGCCCGTCATATGATTACGACGTTTGAAGAGGAAGAATGGGTCGTCACCCCCTCCGGCTCGTGCGCAACGATGATTCACGAGTATCCGAAGCTGTTTGCTGAGGACGACGTTTGGAGAGAGAAAGCAGAAAAGCTCGCTGCCAAAACGTTTGAGCTCACCCAGTTCATCGTCGATGTGCTGGAAATAGAGGATGTTGGTGCTACGTTTCATGGGAGCGTCACCTACCACTCCTCCTGCCATATGACGCGCCTTCTCGGCGTGACAGAAGCCCCTTACCGGCTGCTGAAACATGTATCCGGACTGACGCTGACCGAGCTTCCTTATAAGGAACACTGCTGCGGATTCGGTGGTACATTTTCAGTGAAAATGATGCCGATCTCCGAGCAGATGGTCGATGAAAAGGTCCAGCATATTGAAGAAACCGGGGCGGCCTGCCTCGTCGGCTCGGATCTTGGCTGCCTGATGAACATCGGGGGCCGTATCGAACGGACCGGCAAACCTGTGGAAGTCCGTCACATCGCAGAGATTTTAAACAGCAGAGAGGAGACGGTTTCATGAGTATCCGTATCAGCAACGATCCGTTTTTTGACCGGGTCGGCAAAGGAATCGAAAACACGTTCATGCGCTCCGCGGTCTCCGGTGCTCAGGATCGACTGGAAGGACGAAAGGCTGCTTCTACTGCTGAACTCGGCACGTGGGAGGACTGGCGCGATCATGCAGAAGAGATCCGCCAGCATACGCTCGATAACCTTGACTTCTATTTACAGCAGTTTGCTGAAAATGCCTCCGCCCAGGGCGGCCACGTTTTTTTCGCCGAAACGAAGGAGGAAGCAAATGACTATATTCAGTCGGTGATTCAACGCAAGGAAGCGAAAAAGGTCGTGAAGGCAAAGTCGATGGTAACGGAAGAAATTGGCATGAACGAGGCCATTCGCGATATCGGCTGCGAGGTGATTGAGTCTGACCTCGGCGAATGGATTCTGCAGCTTGACGATCACGATCCGCCGTCGCATATTGTCGTCCCGGCCCTTCATAAAAATAAAGAACAGATCCGTGAAACGTTCCACGAAAAACGCGCGTACGATAAATCGTCCGACCCGCAGGAGCTCGGACGGTTTGCCCGCGAGCAGCTGCGCCAGGACTTTTTAAGCGCTGACGTCGGCATCACCGGCTGCAACTTTGCAGTTGCCGAGTCGGGCTCCGTCTCGCTCGTTACAAATGAAGGAAATGCCCGCATGGTGACCGCGCTTCCAAAAACGCAGATCAGCGTCATGGGTATGGAGCGGATCGTTCCGACGTGGGAGGAGCTTGACATACTTGTCAGCATGCTCTGCCGAAGCGCCGTCGGTCAGAAACTGACGAGCTATGTCACCGGACTGACACCATCGGAAGCAACGGATGAGCACGCGCCGGAGGAGTTTCATATCGTCATCGTCGACAACGGGCGATCCAAGATTCTCGGAACGAAATATCAGAGCGCGCTGCAGTGTATTCGCTGTGCGGCCTGCATTAACGTCTGCCCGGTTTACCGGCATGTTGGCGGCCACTCCTACGGCTCGATTTACCCGGGTCCGATCGGAGCAGTGCTCACTCCCCTTCTGGAAGGCTATGAGAACAACAAAGAGCTGCCGTTTGCCTCGTCGCTCTGCGCTGCCTGCACGGATGCCTGCCCGGTTAAAATTCCGCTGCACGAGCTGTTAATTGAGCACCGCAAGGACATCGTCGAGCACGAAGGCGGCTCCGGGTTTGCAGAAAAGCTTGCGATGCAGGGATTCGCCTACGCAGCCAGCCATCCGAAACTGTTTCAGCTGGGAGGAAAATCAGCAGGACCTTTCGTCGATAAATTCAGTACCAAGGAAAGCGGTCCCGGTCCTGTGAAGCTTTGGACGCAGATCCGCACACTGCCGTCGCAAAAAGAAGATCGGTTCCGCGACTGGTTTGAGGAACGGGAAAGGAGGAAACGCCGTGGGAACGATTCATAATCAGGATACGTTTTTAGCCAACATCGCCGATCGTCTCGGACGAAGCCGGCGCACAGAAGGCGTGAAGCGCCCTGTCTGGAGCAAACAGCCGCAGTATGAGGTCTTCGCAGGAGCTTCTCCGGCAGAATTGCAGGAGATCCTCATCCGGCAGTGCGATGCGATTCACACGTCTGTCGACACAACGCAAAAGGCAGATCTTCCGGACGTGCTTGCTTCAGCCCTGGAGCGGTTCGGCTCCTTCCCTGCCGTATACTGGTCAGATGAGCGGTTTGCGGATTTCGGGATTGATCACGTGATGGATTCTCTCGAAGAAAGCAAAGCGTGGACGGATGAAAACCGCGAGGAGATGACCCGATTTGCCGAGCGCGCAAAAATCGGTGTCACCTTCTCCGACATCACCCTCGCTGAGTCCGGCACGGTTGTGCTGTTCAGCGCGCCGGGAAAAGGGCGTGCCGTCAGCCTGCTGCCGGAAGTGCATATTGCCCTTATCCCCCGTTCGACCATCGTGCCGCGCATGACGCAGGCAGCCGCTGAAATTCACAGGCGCCGCAAGGAAAACGGCACGGTGCCATCATGCGTCAACTTCATTTCCGGCCCGAGCAACTCAGCCGATATTGAAATGAGGCTGATCGTTGGAGTCCACGGTCCAATCAGCGCCCACTATATTATTATTGAAGACGCCTGAACCTCGGGCGTCTTTTTGCTGCCGGAATTGAATCCTGCCGGTTGGAATGGTATGTTTTGAAAAGACCGTCAGCTAAAAGAAGGAGATTGCCGCTATGAGCTTTAAGCAGATTAAAAATAAAAAAATTTCTGAGATCGTTCGCGAACAGATCGAAGAACAAATGCGTTCCGGAGAGCTGAAGCCCGGTGAAAAGCTTCATTCTGTCGTACATCTTGCCGAGGAGTTTCAAGTGAGCCGTTCTGCCGTCCGGGAGGCACTCAGTGCGCTTCGAGCGGTTGGCGCTGTTACGATCCGCCAGGGAGAGGGAACGTTTGTAAACGACTATGACTTTTCCAGTATGTCAGATCCACTCAAATCGGAGCGGGTGATTTCCAGACAGGAGATGCTCGAGCTCTTTGAGGTTCGCAAGCTGATGGAAGCCGGGGCCGCGGAGCTTGCTGCCGGGAAGCGAAACGACGAACACCTGCGCGTCATGCAGGAAGCGCTCGACGATATGGCCGCAGCTTCCGGGGAAGATGTAGGCGAAGCGTCCGATGTTGCTTTTCATCTAGCCGTTGCGGCGGCTGCCGGCAATAAAACGCTGTACAGCATGATGGCACAGCTCGCCGATACACTCAGGCGTACGATGTACGAAGCGCGGCGCGTCTGGCTCTTCTCTGAAAAAAAGACGCTCACACGGCTGTATGAAGAGCATGTGGTGATTTATGAGGCGATTCAATCCGGCAGCGCAGACGCAGCAAGACAAGCGATGCTCACCCACCTCTCCAACGTGGAGAAGGCGATTATCGACGGCATCAGCCAGTCTTAACAACCCCTGTCTTAGCCAGAAAGCAGATCGTTAGCTTGCACGTGTTTCACGTGAAACAGCCCCCACCCTATTCTCTTTTCACAAGTGGTATGGGATGATAGAAACAGCAGCAGGAATGGAGGGAACGCCATGCCGATCAACATGACCGAAAACGAATTGACGCTTGCCGTCATTCAAACGCTGAAAGAAGGCCGCCGCAAGGCATTTCAAGAGCTGATGGAAGAACTGCAGCCATACGATATGGCGTGGCAGTACAAAGAAATTCCCGAGAAGCACCGCTATAAATTTTTAGCCTACATGACGATTGAGGAATTGACCGACCTCATGGGCGAGCTCGATCAGGATGACCAGCTCGACGTACTCGACCGCCTCGGCGCCAAACGGTCCACAAAAGTGCTCGACCTCATGGAAAACGATGAGCTCGCCTCTTTTCTGACAGATCTTGAGCCAGAAAAGATGAAGGAGCTTCTCGGGGATATGAAGCGGGAAGAATCACAGATGGTACAGGATATTATGAACTATCCGCCGGAAACGGCTGGACGGCTCATGAACAACCGCTTCGTCTGGATCAAAAAGCATTATACGATCGGCGAAGCCGTTGATAAGCTGAAGGAATTCGCCGAGCTCGCTGAATACTTAAACTACCTGTACGTCATCGACGAGGAGCGCAAGCTCGTGGGCGTGGTTTCCTATCGCGACCTGCTGCTTGCGGAGGCTGACGCCAAAATTGAAGATGTCATGTACGGACGCGTGGTGAAAGTAGAGGTCACCGAGGATCAGGAGGAAGCCGCGAAGCTGATCAGCCGCTACGACTTCGTTTCCCTTCCTGTCGTCAAAGAAGACAACACGCTAGCCGGCGTGATCACCGTCGACGACATTATCGACGTCGTGATTCAGGAAGCGAATGAAGACATTGAACGTCTTTCTGCATCCGGTAAGGACATCGATTTTTCCACCAAACCGATCGTTGCAGCCTACAGACGCCTTCCGTGGCTGATCATCCTGTTATTCGTCGGCCTCGTCTCCGGAGGGATTATCAGCGGCTTTGAAGGAACACTCGATGCAGTGGTGGCGCTTGCCTTTTTCATGCCTATGATCGCCGGGATGACCGGAAACACCGGCACCCAGTCGCTCGCTGTCGTCGTCCGCGGGCTTGTGCAGGAGGATTTAACCTTTAAACAGACCGCACAGCTCATATTGCGTGAGTTCTGGGTCGGTATTTTAATTGGTATTACGTGCGGTATTCTGATCACCTTCGTCGCCTTCTTTTGGCAAGGAGATCTGCAGCTCGGACTTGTCGTCGGCTCGTCCCTTCTGCTGACACTGATTATCGGCACGCTTGCCGGAACGATCATTCCGCTTATTCTGTATAAGCTGAACGTCGACCCGGCCATCGCTTCCGGTCCGCTTATCACGACGATCAACGATATTTTATCGCTGCTGATTTACTTCGGCATCGCGACAACGTTTTTAATTAATCTCTCATAACGAAACGCCTGCTCCGAATCGCACGTTCGGAACAGGCGTTTTTTGTCTATCTGCCGCGGTCCACTTCTCCGCCGTGTGCTTCCACCATCTGCATGATATTGCGACGGTGGTTGAGGAAATTCGGGTCGCTCGCATCGAATTCGAACCGGTCACCGTTCTCAAACGTAAGCTCGATCGTATCGTACGCCGCACTTGTCTCATCATCGGTGATCGTCAATGTAAGCAGCTCGACGTCCTCCCACGCGTAAAACGTTTCGTCTAAGCTCAACATTTCATTGACAGTGAAGCCCTCATCCGTAAAATAGTAGTAATTCATCGCCCCGACCCAGCCCGCCGGAAACGAGAGCAGCATGAGGAAAAAGACAATCAGCGCCGGTACGATCGGATGCTTGTTGATCCAGTACCGTTTTGTAAAAAAATATAAAAGCGACACCGCTGTGACAATGAGAAATGCTCCTGTCACGACAAGGTAGGCCGCACCCGTATGATTCACAAACCAATTGCCCCGGTCAAACAGCACGGTTCCCTGCACGATCGGCAGAATCACGACCGGAAGAATGACTGCGCAAATCGTCGTGATGATCGCTGTGACGATTACCACTTTATCGACGTCATCGTGATCCATTTTATCAAACAGCTTCATCAACTCTCCCCCTCTCTCGGTATACATGTACTTATCATACGCACCGGCCTTCGGATGGTTTCATGATTTTTCCAATTAACGTGAAAATAGGTGTGCTGAACCGTGGAGAGTGGTACGATAGAAATACCTATTCTGATGAAGAGCGAGGCGATGTCCATGAAACTAACCAAAACAGATATTCAAATGCTCAATATTCTCAGCGAACACGGCCGTATGTCCTACGTCGATCTGGCAAAGGAAGTCGGTATGTCGCGTGTTTCCGTCCGCGAGAGGATGCAGATGCTGCAGGATGAAGGCATTATTGAAAAATTCAGCGTCGTTATCAACTCGGAAAAAGTAGGCAAAGGCGTCTCCGCTTTCTTTGAAGTCGACTGCGAGCCGACTGCACTTGTCCAGGTAGCGGAAACGCTCGCCGAAAACCCAAAGGTCGCCAGCTGCTACCAGATGACCGGTCCCAGCACGCTGCACATGCACGTGCTTGTTGAAGATTTCATTCAGCTGGAGCATTTTATTAACGAAGAGCTTTATGCACTTGAAGGCATTACCCGCGTAGAGAGTCATATTCTGCTGCGCCGCTTTAAAAGCCGTACCGGCATGAAGCTGTAAAATGTGAACCGCTCCTGAAGTCAGGAGCGGTTCTTCTCATGGCATGGTCGAAGGAGCGATTATGTTTCATTTCGCTCCTTCGGTCAGAAAAACATATCGGCCTTTCCCGATCGTAAGCGTTCTTCCGGCAAGCCCTGATGAGGCTGTCAATTGCACCTCTTTCAGGCCGGCCCGGCTCCCCTTCCGAAAGGAAAACCGGCAGCCGTTCAACCAGAGATCCGTGCCGTTCTGCTGAAAGCCAAACAGACGGCTCCACTCTGCTGTGACTGCTTCCGGGTCCGGCGTTTCCCAGACCGCACCAGCCGCTTCAAGCGGCCCGCTCTCATGCGTCAGCGCTCCCAGTTGGTGGAGCATTTGTCTGCGTGACGCTTCATCCTCGCCCCATTCCATTAAAAACGGGTACGGAACGCCTGCCGTCTCCCCTTCGATCGGCAGCATGCGCCACGTCAGCAGCGTGCCATCCGCTGTACGGCGCTCCCCGGATTTGATCGAGGCCTCGATGCCGTTGTCACGAAGCTGCTCCAGAGCCTGATCGAGATCGTTCGTCCGCAGTGCGATCCGGCTCATGACTTCGTCGTCCGGTAAATGCTTTAAGGAATCGAGCGAAATAAGGTTCCGCTCCTCCGGCTCTCTGACAATGGATTCATTTTCAATGCCAATAAACTCCATGTACGTGAGGTCCGCATAGAGCAGCCGGTTCCAGGTGCCCCACTTCTCATGAGACCCTCCCGCTTTCACGGTAAGACCGGCGCTGCGGCACTGCTCGGCCGCCTGCTCCGGATCATTCACGTAGTGGACAACATGATCCCACTCAAGCTTCATCTGCTTCCTCCTTCTGCGGCGGATAAACGAGCAGGGCCGCACGTATATGCTGCAGCAGCGTTTGTAGATCCAACTCTTTCAGCACGGCGCGTACCGGCTCTTTCTCTCCCGGTACAGGATCGAGCTGTACGAGGCAGGTTCCTGCCTTGCGATCGATAACGAGCTCGACGATCGGCTCTGCACTGCTGAGGACGAGTATCTTGTTCGAGCTTTCAAGCTGCCTTGCCCATACGGCGAGCTCGCCGCTTTGCAGCACGGTATCGGTCAATCGAGCCGACCGGCCGTCTGCAGTGAGCGTGACGTCCGCCGTCAGCCAGTCCCGGTCTTCCGCAAAGGCGGCTGTCGGATAAGTACGTTTAATGACGTGAAGCCGCAGGAACCCGTTTGCCCCTGCGGCTTCGATAGATACAGTCACGTTCGTTCGCCTGCTGCACGATTGACGAGCGCCTCCAGCTCCGGATTCATGCCCTTGACTGCTTCGCCTTCATAAACGGTCACCGGAACCCCGAGCAGTCCGAGCTCCTGCACTTCTTCGCGGTAGGCTTTCTCCGCCATAATATCTCTTACTTCATAGGAAACGCCTTTTCGATCGAGCATCTGTTTTACAAAAGAACATTCTACGCAGTCCGGCGCAGAATAAACGATTACGTCTGCCATGCTGTCATCCTCCTGTTTTCTCTTTTCTTCAGTCTACTAAAACTTTCTGCCAGCTGCTAGAGCTGGCGCTTATGATGTTTTTTCCGCTGGCGGATCCGATAGTACACATAGCCGCCAATCGCCAGAACAATCACGGCAGTGATGACGTACTGCACCTGCTGAAAAGCCGCGTAAACGGCTTCTACATTGCCGAGCCCGCCTAAGTACAGCATGAGAAATGCAACCGGCAGCACGCCGATAAACGTAAAGATGCCGTATCTTGCCGGGCTGATGCGGCAAAATGCGGCTACATAAACGATATACCCCATCCCGAGCACCCGCCCGGCGGCAATCGTCCAGCCTCGGTATTTCTGCATGAAACGGACCATCCGCTGGGCTCGGCCGGTGCGGATGCGCCGTTCTACAACATACTTAAATTTGACGGAAAGGGCGTACGGCAAAAACGCCACGGCTGTATAAATCGCGGCAGAAGCCAGGCTCAGCCAGACGAGATCCATTCCGGTCGGGTCTATCAAATAACCATAGAGCAAAAAAATAATTGCTGCTGGAAAGGGAATCGACAAGGCTTCAACCGCCACGCCGAGAAAAAGGCCCATCCATCCCAGCTCGCGCAAAGTTGTCAGTATCATGTCAATCATTGGCACGTTCCTCCATCGTCTGTCTCTTTCTATTATGTACCCTCGATGACGAGAGAAAAAGCCGCTTCTGCTAAGCAATTATGGAAAAGCATCACACAGTCCTCCTTTTTCATCAAAAACAGGCCTATTGCCAGGTAAATTGGGTATGCTCAGCCTGAGAGGATATAACAATTGGGAAGGGAAGAAAAACGAATGACCAGAGCGTTCCTTCTAGTGCTCACCGCCATTTTTGGCAGCTACCTGCTTTTTCAATATGTATTCGGCTTACGATTGGAAACGAACCCGCTGAATTATTTCATCCCTGCTCTGCTCGTCGTCTTGTTTTTACTCCAGCGGCGGCCCTCCTAATTGCATTTCCTTCCAGCACGGGCGTATCATAAAAGCAAGACATGTTTGAAAGGACGGATGTTTCATGGCAGACCAAAAGCTTCACACCGGCTGGAAGCTCCAGCACAGTTATCTGGAGCTCCGCGACCTGTTCTATCAGCAGCTGACGCTGAAGCCGGTCGCCTCTCCCAGCCTGCTGCTGCTCAACGACGACCATGCCCGGGAGCTCGGCCTTGACCCGGAAGCACTCCGCAAAGAGGCGGATGTGCTTGCCGGAAACCGGATGCCGGAGGGGGCGGTCCCCTTCGCTCAAGCTTATGCCGGTCATCAGTTTGGCAATTTCACCATGCTTGGAGACGGACGCGCCTTGATGGTCGGCGAGCAGCTGACCGCTGACGGCAAACTCATTGATATACAGCTGAAAGGATCTGGACCGACGCCATATTCACGCGGCGGAGACGGTCGGGCTGCGCTTGGTCCGATGCTGCGGGAATATTTGATCAGCGAAGCGATGCATCATCTCGGCATCCGCACGAACCGCAGCCTCGCTGTCGTGAAAACAGGAGAGGACGTCTATCGGGAGACGGCCCTCCCCGGCGCTGTACTGACCCGGACCGCTTCCAGCCATCTGCGCGTCGGAACGTTTGAATTCGCCCGTCGCGGCGGCTCATACGAGGACTGGGAAGCTCTCGCTGAGTATGCAGTGAGCCGGCACCTGCCGGAGGCTTCGGGCAGCGACGACCGCTATGAACAGCTGCTGCACGCCGTTGTAAAGCGCCAGGCCGAGCTGATCGCTTCCTGGCAGCTGGTCGGCTTCATTCACGGCGTGATGAACACCGACAACATGACGATCAGCGGCGAAACGATTGATTACGGCCCCTGTGCGTTCATGAATGCCTATGATCCAAAAACGGTGTTCAGCTCCATTGACGCCGGCGGCCGCTACGCCTATCAAAACCAGCCGTATATCGCCGCCTGGAACCTGGCGCGCCTGGCTGAGTCCA
The DNA here is from genome assembly GCF_052061695.1 of Alkalicoccus luteus. NCBI lineage: Bacteria > Bacillati > Bacillota > Bacilli > Caryophanales > Bacillaceae > Alkalicoccus > Alkalicoccus luteus. Next base: position 98,903 of record NZ_JBPZEY010000010.1, on the reverse strand, counting down.
TGATGCCGCTCCTTGCTGAAGATGATGAAGAGGCACTCGCAAAAGCCCAGCAGGCGATCGATTCGTTCCGATCTCATTATGAAGCCGCCTGGCAGGACGGCATGCGCCGCAAGCTCGGCCTTCATGAGGCAAAAGCCGGCGATGCCGCCCTTGCCGATGAGCTGCTTGGTCTGATGGAACAGGAGAAAGCCGACTTTACGAATACGTTCCGCACCCTTGCAGAAGGCGGCCTGCCCGGCGACGCATTCGGCCGCTGGCAGGAGCGTTGGCATGCGCGGCTCTCGGAGGAAAACACCTCCCTGGAACAAGCGCAGACGCTTATGAAACAGCATAACCCCGCCGTCATTCCGCGAAACCATCTCGTGGAAGAAGCCCTGCGTGCGGCGGTGCAGGAAGATGATATGGAACCGTTCCACGAGCTGCTTGCCGTTTTATCAGATCCGTATCAGGCTGAAAAGCCGGCACGCTTCTGCGCTCCGCCTGATGATGAAGGCGGCTACCGCACGTTTTGCGGGACGTAAGCCTTAATATACGAAAAAAGTGGCCGCAGAGGCCACTTTTTCATTTGACGGTACCGACGTAAGCGTCATCTGTTCTTTTTGCACTGCTACCACGGAATCGTACGTCATTGATGAGCAGGTCAGCTTTTACGACGTCGTCCCCTCCCAGCTCCAGATGCTAAAACGCTCGTTCATCCTGGGGACTGTTCAGCTTCTCGTCTACTGAATCCATTCCTCCACCATGTCGCGATTATCGTCGATCCATGCCTCGGCGCCTTCAACTTCATCATCCATGTCGTTGATGTAGGACATCAGCTCACCAAGCGTATCGTCGTCCATTTCCCAGTTGTCCCACCATTCGATCACTTCCGGGTGCTCCTCGTGGAAGCCTTCACGCGTCATGTAGTAGATGTCTTCCGGATCGCCGTAAACGCCCTGCGGATCCTCCAGATACTTAATATCATAATCGGAGAACGCCCAGTGCGGGTTCCACATCGTAATCAGAACGGGCTCTTCGTTGTTGTAGGCCGTGTCCAGCTCTGAAATCATAGCTGGCTCCGAGCTGACGAGCAGTTCGTAGTCAAGATCGTAGTCCTCAACGACATCTTCTGTCAGTCTTGTCAAGCTTGCTCCGGCATCGATACCGACGATTTCCCCGTCGAACATATCGACGTTGTCGTTTAATTCGTCAATGCTGTCGATGTCGACGTATTCCGGTACTGCGAGTCCGAGACCAGTGCCTTCAAACCACGTCGTTTCGCTCAGCTCCAGGTTATCGCCGTGCTCCTCGTAAAGCGGTTCATCGGTCGTTGGAAGCCATACTTCCAGCGCAGCATCAAGGTCGCCGTTTGCGACACCGACCCAGATCGGTGATTTCTCTGACATCGTAATTTCTACGTCATAGCCCTGCTCCTCCAGAAGCAGCTTCCACATATTCGTAATCGCAATGTTTTCCGTCCAGTTGTTATAGCCGAGTTCAATAGAGCCGCCTCCGCCCTCCTGTGCTGCTTCTTCGTTCGTATTGCCATCGTTATCGCCGCATGCCGCGAGCAGCATCACAGAAGCTAGCGCTGTACCGGTAAGTATGGTCGCTTTTTTCATTCAGACATCATCCCTTCTCGTTTTTCACACAAGCTTAAGTATACGTTTTTCTTTCGGGAGGCTCAATGTTCGTAAGCGCCGTTACATGGTCCCGCTGCCCACCTGGTACTGAAGAAAACGGTCTCACCGGTCCAGCGCGCCGCTTAAAGCCCATATCCTCGGTATACAGATTAAAAACCCGGTGCAGCTGTATGCACCGGGCATGTTCGTTAGTTTTTACCGTCGTTTTCTTCTGTAGAGCTTTGATCGTCTGCTGCTTCTGTACGGTCGTCGTCTTCCGTCTTCATCGCTGTCGCGACGTCAGCCGATTCGTCGGCCATCGTGCTGCCCTGCAGATTCTGCAGCGAATCGAGGCCGCTTTTGACTTTGTCGGAGCTTTTGCCGGCGAAATCCTTGACGAGGTTCGCGATGTCGAGGCCGGTCGCTTCCTTTACCGGCTCCTGCATGCTCATCAGGTTGCGCGCCACACTGTTGCCCATCGTGTTCATGCCTTCTCCGCTGCCGCTGTCGATCACTTTCACAGAGTCGATGTTGGAGAGCGGACGGGCGAACTCGGCTGCTACCTGCGGCAGAATTTCGATCAGCTTCTCGCGGATAATCGCTTCGCCGTTTTCGGCCATTGCTTCGGCGAGAAGGCGGCGTGCTTCTGCTTCTGCTTCCCCTTTTTCGCGGATGATCTGGGCTTCCGCCTGACCTTCGCGAATCTTAATTTCAGCGGAAGCATTACCCTGCTCGCGCGTAACCTCGGCTTCGGCCTTTCCTTCTTCGATGCGAATCTGTGCGCGTGCTTCCTGTGCAATACGGTCGGCACGTGCTTTCGCTTCTGCAGAAATCTCGTCCGATTTTGCCTTCGCTTCGGCTTTCTTCGTCGTTTCGTAGTAGTCCGCGTCGAGCTTCGTGCGGCGTACTTTGTTTTCTTCTTCTTCCAGCTTTACAGAACGCTCGCGCTCCATAAACTTCGTATTCAACTCTTCGTCTTTCACTTTACGGTCGAGTACGGCTTTTTCCAGATCGTACGCCTGCTCGGATTTCGCACGGGCACGCTCTGTTTCCTCTTTGATCGAGGCGGCCCGGATATCTTTTTCCTTGCGCGCCTCAGCCGTGGAAATTTCACTCTCGTACTCGCTCTTCTTTGCTTCTTCTTCTGTCTTTGCCTGGTTGATCCGCGTTTCCCTGAGGTTTTCGGCTTCCGCTACTTCTGCTTCCTTGCGCACTTTTGCAATCTGCGGACGTCCGAGATTTTCGAGGTAGCCGTTTTCTTCATCGGCATCTCGCAGATCGGTCAGCGTCAGCGCCGTGATGTTAAAGCCCATCCGGTCGAGCTGCGTCTGCGCTACTTCCGTTACCTGCTCGGCAAATCCTTCGCGGTCTGCGTTAATCTGCTCGACCGACATTTTACTAAGAATCGCACGGAGGTTACCGTTTAATACCTCGGAAATTTCAGTTTCAATCTCTTTCTGGTCTTTTCCGAGAAACTGCTCGGCGTAGTTGGCGATGCCCTTCAGATCATCGGCAACCTTTACCATGACGACCGCATCCGCAACGATCGGCACGCCGCCTTCCGTGTACACTCGCGGCGTCGTCAGCTTCTGCTGGAACGACGTCAGGTTAACCGGCGTCGACGTCTGGAACCGCTTGAGCAGCACCCCGCCGCCGCGGACAATTTTCATCGACCGGCCTTCCTTATCGGTGAAAATATTCGTTTCCTTCTGCTCATCACCGAGCTTTGGCCCCGTAATGATCAGTGCTTCATTGGAACGCGCCGTCCGGTAGCGGATCTTCATAAATATGTAGTAGCCCGCTACAGCAAAAAGGAGAACGACAAGCGCAATCCCTGCATAAATAAAACCCATTTTCTCACTGCCTTTCTAAAAGAAGAATGATGGCTCACCTGTATTGTACGGAGCGTGCCTGCTTAAAGTTCCTGAATTGTTCAAATTTACCGGGATTTTTTCTGAATGCCGAAAATCCGCTTAACACGAACCAAACCCTGCCCAAGTCTGACAGGGTTCAGCTTCGCTCGTATTTTCCGTTTTCCTCAGGCCTTCCCCTGCTTTACTTGAAACGTTGCTTTCGCTGCCGGGTGAATACGGAACCTGAACAGTTTTGCGATGAGAAGCATCACCAGCTTGATGACGGCAAACGCGATCACGAACCGTACCAATAAAGCAGGCAGTACGACCATCGCTTCCCCGATTCCGCTCGTCCAGTAGACGTCATCAGAGCTTACCGCAAACGAAACGGCAAACACGACCGCAAAGAGATTGCTCGTCACAAGCGCCATGATGTAATCGGCCAGATCCGGTTTGCCTATCTCCATGCTCGACACCTCCAGTCGTTTTACGAGGGTTTCACCATGATTTTGACGTGGCTTTTATCGTGCAGCAGCGCCTCAAATCCGCTGTCGACTACATCGTCGATGCCGATGCGGGACGTGACCATATCATCCGCTGAAAAGAAGCCGGACTTCATCAGCTCCATCACCTGCGGATAAATATCGCGGTAGGCAATAATCCCTTTCATCGTCCGCTCAGCAATGACGAGATCGTTCGGCTGAAACGACGCCTCGCTTTCCCAGATGCTTACGATAATCGCTTCGCCTCCGGTATGCGTGCTGTGCAGCGCCATGTTGAGCACCTTTGGTACGCCCGTTACCTCGAACGAGACGTCCACCCCGCCGCAGTCGGCATGAATGTCTTCGACGGCGCGCTCCGGATCCACGATAATCCCGCCAAGATTGCGCGCTTTCTGCTGACGCTCTTCGGACAATTCCACTACGTAAATCTTAGAAGCGCCGGCTGCTTTTAGCGCATCGATGACCATGAGGCCGATTGGACCGGCACCGAACACCGCGGCCGTATCTCCGACCTTAAAGGAGCTTTGCCGGACGGCATGCACCGCAACCGCAGCGGGCTCAACAAGCGCTCCCTGCTCATCAGAGAGTTCATCCGGCAGCTTATGCGCCATATGCTCGCCGACAACCGTGAATTCGGAGAAGCCGCCTCCTCCGCCGGACAGTCCGTGAAACCCGAGCTGCGGGGAGAGATTGTACTTCGCATCTACGTAGCGGCCGTTTTCGTTCGGGGCGAGAATCGGCTCGACCGCCACCCGGTCCCCAGGCTTCACCTTCGTTACGGCGCTTCCAACGTCCACCACTTCGCCGGCAAACTCGTGCCCCATGACGATCGGCGCCTGGCCCCCGCTGATCGGATGCGGCGTGCCGACCGGAATAAAGATCGGGCCCGCAGCGTATTCATGCAGATCGCTTCCGCAGATCCCGCACCAGCCGACTTTGATTTTTACGTCGTGTTTTCCATTGACCTGGGGTTCCTCCACCTGTTCCACGCGCAGATCCTTTGCTTTGTACCAGACAGCAGCTTTCATGTTTTCCACTCCTTTTTCAGAATGATTTACTCCTGGTTAAACACGGCGTGCTGCTTCATGAACGTAAGCGACTCCTCAATAATTTGCTGCTGATCGTTGTCGAGCGTAGCGACGTGATAGCTGTTCTTCAATTCAAGAAACGTTTTTTGATCAGAGCTGATCTGATCATATATTAAATTAGAATTTTCCGGCGGGACCACGTGATCCTCAGTGGAAGCCATGATGAGGGCCGGACAAGCGACGCGGGGCAGATCGAGCTTCACCTGCTTCATCAGCTCCAGGATCTGTTTCACTGAAGCGACCGGCGTCTTTTCATAAGCAAGCTCGACGACCTCCGGCTTTTTAATATCGGAACCAATCGCATCGATATACCGCTCCTGCCTATGCTTCACCTGCTCCATATCCGGTACATCCACCGCTGCGTTAATCGTGACGATTCCGCTTATGTCCGGATGGTGCTGGGCCATATAAAGCGCGAGCGTGCCTCCCATCGACAGACCGACGACAAAAATGCTGTCACAGCGCTCCTTCAGCCACTGATAGCCTTCCTCGACCGAGGCAATCCAGTCCTCATACGTTGACTGCTCCATGTCTTCGTAGTGGGTCCCATGCCCTTTCAGGCGAACCCCGCATGCCGTATAGCCAGCATCCGCAAATGCTTTGCCGAGCGGCCGCATGCTCTGCGTCGTGCCTGTAAATCCATGCGAAACGAGAACGCCGACACGGAACCCCTCAATCTTAAACGGCTCCGCTCCCTTCATGACCTGATACGTCTCCTGCATCGTCATCCCTCCTGATGGTAGCGTACAGTCCAAACGTGTCATTACTTCGACAAAAGCCCAGCATTTTCCTGCCTTTATATTGATTCTGTTTTTAATAAGCGTTGAGATAAACAGCCGTATCACTCATGCTCGTACTCAGCTTTTAACACAAGTCTCCGTGCTTTTCGGAAGATCCGGGATCGCTTATAATGAGGGCACTACCGTTGTCTGGAGGGATGTGCCATGTCACACGCACAGCAGCAGCCTGAACCGTATCCGTATTTGGCGTTTCTTCCGGCAGGCTTTGGCCGCCGGGCCCCTTATATCGTCCGCAGCCGCGGACTGAACCGGCTGCACGAAGCGGCCGCTGAGCTGCTTTCTGCTCTTTCAGCGTCTGAAAAAGAAGCCTGGTGCCGTCTTACCGGGCAGTCTGCCTGCCGGCTTCCTGTCGGTATGGAAGCGAACGGCCAGGCGGTTCCGGTGCTCGTTCGGCCGGACGTGTTTTTATGGGGAACTGCGCCGACACAGCTTTCACTTGATCGACGTTCGTTTTTCCAGCGGGATACGACGAAGCTCTCCGATGCGCAGCTTCGCCGCCATCTCGAGCAAGTCGTTCGGCAGTATTTGCTTGCTGCAGCGCTGCAAGAACGCCCTCGTTCGGCCTGGCTTGCTGACGTGGAAGCTGCTTATCTCCGCCATCCGTTTTTAACACTTGCCCGTCAAAAAGCAGACGTTGTCGAGGCGGTCGAGCAAATGAATCGTTCCTCTTTGCTTGCCGTTTTAAAATACCCGGAAGATATCGCCTACTGGCGCCACCGGGTGGAGATTGTGCTGCGGCCTTACCGGGCGCTGCCTGAGGCGTGGCGAAACGGCCTATGCGAGCACGAGAAAGAGCTGTATACGACGACGGATAAACTCGTCTGCCACTGCACGACGTGCGCGTTTACGGTTTACTACCATCCTGCCGACGGCAACGCTGAACTCGAAGAAGAGGTACTGATGCCTCGAGCGATAAAGCGTATTGCCACGATTGAACGGCAGCTGAATGAGATCGCCGAGCAGAGCCTCGATGTGATCGGTCAGCTGCGACGGCTGCAGGGGCTGAAAAAACAGCTGCTTCCGTTTGAGACCGAGCTTGAACAGCTGAGCCGTTTCAAGCAGCAGCTCAAGCATCCGCCTGCGGTGCCGGTCGTGGATACGTACGAAGCACTGATCCGTACAACGTTCCCGACAGCTGACGTGCAGCCTGAGCTTCAGTCGCTTGCCGGTGTTCACCTGCATGATACTGCGGTGCTAGCGATCGATCATGATTTTTTCGGACAGGTGGAAACACGCATGCATGAGGCGATATACCGCTACGAGGAACAGGCTGAAAAGGAAAAACCGAAGCCGGATGACGTCGTGTTTCACGTGAAACGATGTAAGCTGACGCAGGGTGAAAAAGACGAGATTGACGCCTTCCTTGACATGCACGACTTCCGACCGTCGGCTCACCAGCTTGCGAAAACACTCGCTGGTATCCCAACGAACAAAGTGCGCTCACTCGGCCTGCACGAAACACCGATCTTTGGGCTGCTCCAGTCCTGGCCGGAAAAGCAGGTCGTCAAAGCCGTGCACCGGTTGTTTGTCTAACGGATTAAATGCCTGTTTCAAAAGGCGCTGCAAGTTCTGTGAGTAAATGTGGATACGCAAATCACGTTGAACCCCCTGTCACCAGCTGACAGGGGGTTCACTAGATTCAATTATGTGCTTGCTTATATCTGTACCACTGCTAAAGCAATGATCAAAGCTTTTTCAACACGGTCCCAAGCTTCAGGGTTTTTCGGGTAATTCGCCAGAGCGTATCCTGACCGAGCCCCACCCCTTTGAACCCTGCGAATACTTCCAGGTGATTACCGTTGACAACGAAAGATGATTTATAGTTAAACAATGACCGATCGACCATATATGTTTCCCTATTCATGTGTGTTGAATAAGGATTTAAAAAGGTTCCGAATTGTAGCGTCCCTCCTTGCAGGTCGCCGCAGAGCGCTAACACGATAAACCGGTCCTTCGTTTTTCGGACTTCGGCATGCCAGATGTTTCCCAGTGGCCCTGTGGCAATCGAATTGACATGCTCCCAGCCACTAGCCAGCTGACAGGATCGCCACACGTTTAGTTTTTGAAACGCTCTTTCCTCCCCTTCATTCCATCTGACGGCAGGCGCAAATAAATAGTAAAAGCCCTCATGTTCACATACAGTTGGAGATAACAAGTCAGGAAAAGGCCCTGGAAACACGGTAGTCGGTCCCGTCCAGCTGATGCCATCTGTTGATTCACTCAGTTCAAGCCGGGAACCTCCTCCTTCCAGGACTGCTCTGTTCAAATAATACATCTTTGACCGGTCCGGAACGAGAATTAATTCAGCATCAGAGTTATGAACGGTATGGTCAAGCACCTCATATAACGGCTGCTTCATACCAGCTGGAGAATGCCAGGCCACTCCGTCCTGCGAGAAAAAGAAGTAGGGATTTTCATATGATCCATCTGTTTGCGGATAAGCATTGATCCCCATCCAATAAGCATAGCCATTCCATTTTTCAGGTACGTGTAGCACCGATGGATGCACCCAGGCAACCCCGCCATTCGGGTATTGGTCAAAATTCAGCTGCTTCCTGCTTTGCAGACGCCCCCATGCTAATAGTTTATTCACTCGGTAGCTGCGTGATGCATGACTCTCCTTCGACCAAAACGTTCGATGAAGCGGATTATAGTGCGATAGCTGATTTCTCATTCATTCTCCCCCTTTCCTGCCTTCGCCTACTTTTATTACGCCCCAAACCGGTTAAAAAACAAAACGACAAGAAAGATGCTGATCACACCCCATACGGTTGTGGCGGCGATTAACGCGATGATTTTTCTCGTCAGCTCCGGACTTTCAGCTTCACTTCCTTCTGCATTCGCCGGGTTCCACGATAAACCCATTCGCTGTTTAATGGTAAAGATAATGAGCAAGCCAATGAAGAAAAAACCGACTGGAACGAATACAAAAAGATCCATAGCAAAGCACCTCCTGATTAGAGCTTAGCACAAGATTCCCTTCTTTTCTCTATTCATTCGTTTCGACGTTCCGTAAGCTCGCAGCTGCTTATGATCGCCAGTAGAGATAGATGAGCTGATCAGATGGCAACACTGATCAGCTCACTCTTACAGCTCGTTATCCGATCCGCTCTTCCTGCACATGGCTCACGCTCTCTGCTTCCGGCTCGTCCCAGATGAATACGCAGCCGGAGCGCGGCAGCACCCACTGGTCGAGCTCGATTTTGACGATGTTGTTCGGTAAGTAGGAGACGGCTTCGCTGTCGTCAAAAAACGGTACCGGTACGATACGTACGTCCGGATCGGCATGGGTGAAGAGGATATCCACCTGCTGGGTCGGCTCTGATACGATCGATACGAATTTACGGATCGTTTTCAACTGTGGCATATGGAAGTGGTAGTGAAACTTATACTCGCGGTCTGCTTCTGCCTCAATCGTTCCAGACATGTCAAACTGCAGGTAAAAGCCGTTCTCGCTGTTTTCTACTATGAACGGGAGGCTCTTCTCATCAAGCGCGAAGGAAAACTGCATCACCTCTTCGACAAATTGCTGCAGCTCTTCATTCGTCATCTGCTGCATCCGCTCCTTTTGACTGGAGCCAATGAACAAATTTTCACGGAAAAAGACCCCTTCCCCTTTAAACAGCTCTTCGAGATCACTCTCCCAATAGGAAAAACCGACGGTAACGCGGCGCTTTTTCAGCTGAAAGATGTTCAAGCTCCTGTAAAACGATAAATCTTCTTCCACCCAGTAATAGTCCTCTTCCGGAAACGATGTTTCCATACCGTTCCGCTTCAGCGAGTAGCTGATGTGATAGCGAAAGCGGCGGCGGAAATGATACTTGTTTTCCAGATACGGGCGAATTAATGTCATATAAAGCATGCCGCCGGCCCGTTCACCGAGGAGCGACTCGGTCGAGTTTTTAATAAAGCCTTTACGCGCCCCTTCTGAAAAGCGCGACAGTACGCCCTTATCCAGCATCAGCGCCTCTGCGACGCTGTTCGCCGTCTCGATTTTCTGGTGGCGCCGGGTCACTTTTTCATAAATCACGTTAAAAAGGACGAGCGGCAGCATGATCCCGATCAGAGACGTCATCACGTCCATGTAAAAGCTTTCCCATGAAATGGTTCCAAGCAGCACGTTCGTTAAAATGATAATGCCGAACAACAGCAGGAGCACGGTGATAAATAACGCAGTGACGTTGCGGTAGGAGCTGGCCGATTCGGAGCGTACGTCAAACCGGCTCATCGTGCTCCCTCCGGCACCGCGGCTTTTCCGTAGACCGCGGCTTCCTGTCCAGTGCGAAGCGCCCACCACTGGTTTCCGTAATCAAAATGCCACCATTCCTCTATGTAGTTTGAAAAGCCTGCAGCTTCCATCACAGCTAACAGCAGTTTTCTCGACTCCTGCACGTCCCCCGGTTTGTCGTGAAAGGCATCGGTCCGTGCGAGCTCACTGAAATCATCAAACACCGTACCCATCGGCAGCTCGTCTCCGTTCTCATCCAAAATCGTCAAGTCCACCGCACCGCCGGTTGCATGCGGAGCCGGAGCAGATAGATTCTGGGACGGGTACGAGACGTACGTCGTTACCTTCTCGCTAAGCGCTGGACCGGTTAATTCCGGATTTTTACGGCGGATCGAAGCTTCAAAGGCTTCATACAGTCCCCGCTGCACGTGATCCGGACGGAAGCCGTCCCAGATGAGCAGACGATAGCCTTCCGGCAGCAGCGAAGCCGCGGTATAAAGACGGTCGGCAGACGATTCGTTCGTGCGCAGGTGTAACGAGCGGTTCCCGATTATCATCGATCGGAACGTGCCGCCAGTCGCGTATTTGCGTCATGGTCTGTCCTCCTCGATTCATGATAGGACTTATTATACCACGCCGAAAGACCTGAACACGATTATCTATCCATTTTTTTCCTGTATTGCGCCAGTGCTTCATTTCCTTCCGCTACGTCTTCCCCGTGACAGATGCTGATGACGTCGATGTCATAATCACGGAGCATTCCTGCGCTCTTGATCGCCTGATCCATATCGGCAGTGAACATCGGAATCGGCCGGTTGAGCTGCCCTTTTTTAGAAGTAAATAAATCACCGGTGATCATGACGCGAGTCTCCGGCTCGTAGTAGCAGACGTGTCCCGGTGTGTGTCCAGGCGTAAACACCGGCTGCAAACCGGCGATGGGAAGGAGCTCACCGTCTTCCTCTGGCAGCGGGGTCAGCGTGCCTGCGGGAACGATGTTCTCTGGCTTTTTCCGTCCAGGGTACGGGAGCCTTCCTTCTGCATAGGGAATTTCCTTCTCGTGCGCATAGACGGCAAGCCGCCGCTTTTTCAGCAGCTTTTTCAGGCCGCCGACGTGGTCAAGGTGGCCATGTGTCAGCAAAATGCCTTTTACCGGCCCGAGCTTTTCCGCTTCTTTCAGCAGTCTCGGGGCCATAAACGAGAGCCCCGTGTCAACGATGTAAATGCCGTCGTCGCCGCGAATGGCCCAGGCGCTCATCTTCAGCACGACCCATGTCTCCAGTTTGCCCGCGTGATCTGATACGTGCTTCCATTTCATGCCGATCCCTCCCGCTTTCCTCTGATTAAAATCAGTATAGCCGGTTCAGGCGTATTGGGCGAGTGTTTTTACCAGTCGGCGTCCTCCCGGTAGCTGTACGTCCGGCGAACGTCCTCTAAAACGCCGGCATCGATTTCATAAACGCGGATCGCTTCCGCTTCAGCGAACACGTCTGCCTGCACGTTCCATCCGCTCCACGGCGGCTGCATGACGGACCCCCCCCACATCGCACCTGCACGGTTCACGCTCAGCAGGTACACCTGATTTTCCAGCGCTCTCGTCAGAACGAACGCGTGCCAGCTCGGGTACGTATCATCCTTTGAGAACGCAGACGGATGTAGCAGGACATCAGCGCCCTCTTCCCATGCGAGCCGGCGGACGTACTCCGGAAAGCGGATGTCGTAGCAGATCATCAGGCCAATGCGGACGCCCTTGCAGTCAAACGTGCAGATGTCTGTGCCACGGCTGAAAAAATCCCGCTCCATTGAAGCGCCAAACTGAGCTAGGTGCCGTTTTCGATAGACCGCAGCAACGTGTCCAGTATGATCGATGACGACCTGGGCGATAAAAAACAGGCCGTCCTCTTTGATCGGCAGCCCAAAAACGATCGTCGCTTCTATGTCTTTCGCCGTTTGCTTAAAGACAGCTGAGGACGCCCCGTCTGCTGGTTCAGCGAGCTCGTCCAAAGCGAGAAACGCTTCGCGGCTGTACGTGATCGTCGCAAGCTCCGGCAGGACGATCATGTCAAACGGCTCCTTGGCTGCGTGAAGGCGGATGGCTTGGGCGAGCCGTTTCACGTGCTCATTTCGAGCGTCCGCTGTCACAATTGTGTCAGGAATCTCCGGCTGGTATATCGCGATTTTCATGGGTGACGCCTCCTTCTTAACGGAAGAAAGCCAGTCAGCGGCTGACTGACTGGCTCCCGTTTCATCTTATAACGTCGATTCTGCTTGTTCATTTACTGTCAGACCGAGTGCCTTGTCGGTTTTCGCCTGCAGCTCGCGGATCAGCTCCGGATGCTCTGACAGCTTTAATCCGTAGGACGGCACCATTTCTTTAATCTTCGGCTCCCATTCCTTCACGCGGTCCGGGAAGCAGCGCTCGATGATATCAAGCATCACCGATACAGCAGTGGAGGCTCCAGGCGACGCGCCGAGCAGGGCGGCAATGGACCCGTCGGCAGAGTTGATGACCTCAGTGCCAAACTGAAGCGTGCCTTTCCCGTTTTCCGTATCCTTAATCACCTGCACGCGCTGACCGGCTGTGATCATTTCCCAGTCCTCGCTTTTCGCGTCCGGAATAAATTCACGCAGCGCTTCGATCCGCTTCTCTTTCGTCTGCATCACCTGCTTGATCAGGTACGCAGTAAGCGCCGTGTTTTTTGCACCAGCGGCAAGCATCGTCGTCAGGTTGTTCGGACGAATGGACGTGATGAGATCGGTGTAGGATCCTTCCTTTAAAAACTTCGGTGAAAAGCCGGCAAACGGACCGAAAAGAAGGGATTCCTTATTATCGATAAAGCGCGTGTCCAAATGCGGCACGGACATCGGCGGTGCGCCGACTGGTGCTTTCCCGTATACTTTGGCGAAATGCTTTTTGACGACTTCCGGGTTCGAGCACGACATAAATATGCCGCTCACGGGAAATCCGCCGTAGCCTTTTCCTTCCGGGATACCGGACTTCTGCAACAGGTGAAGGCTTCCGCCTCCGCCGCCGATAAAAACAAAGCGCGCCGTGTGATGCTCAACAGTACCACTTTCGTGATTGGTGACTTTCACTTCCCAGCGGCCGTCTTCCTGCTGGGCGAGGTCTTCTACCGTGCGGTTGTAGTTTAATTCCACGCCTTTTTCTTCAAGCTGCTCAAAAAGCACGCGCGTGAGCGCTCCGAAGTTCACGTCCGTTCCGCCTTCGATGCGCGTAGCCGCTACCGGCATGTCAAGCTTCCGGTTTTCCATCATGAGCGGAATCCACTTCTTCAGCTCAGCCGGATCATCGGAAAACTCCATGTCGGCAAACAGCGGATTCGCCTTCATCGCCTCAAAGCGGCGGTACAGAAACTGAACATTGTCCTCTCCCTGCACGAAGCTGATGTGCGGAAGGGCCCCGATAAAATCGCGCGGGTTCGTGATTCTGCCGCTGTTAACGAGGTATGACCAGTACTGCTTTGACTCGTTAAACTGCTCGTTTATTTTCACAGCCTTCGTAATATCAACCGAGCCGTCCGGCTGTTCGTGCGTATAGTTGAGCTCGCACAGCGCCGCGTGTCCTGTTCCTGCGTTATTCCATTCGTTCGAGCTTTCTTCACCGGCACTGCCGAGCTTTTCAAACACTTTGATGTTCCAATCCGGAGCAAGCTCCTTCATCAGGGAACCAAGCGTCGCACTCATGATACCGGCACCTATTAATAGTACATCTGCTTGTTTTTGCTCTCTGCTCATAATCTCTTCCTACTCCTTACGTTTTTCGGAAAAGATGCAGCCGCTTCAAAAGACGACAGCGAAACAATGACATTCGACCAGGTTCCACACCTTTTCCAGTTCATTTTGCTACACGTAATAGTTTATCACTGATAGCACGATAATAAAACGCTTTCGATAGTTTAAATAGGAAGAAAAGTGCGACATTGCTGTCGACGCTTTTGTCGAAAGCAGGTGAAGATTCTATGATCAGTATGATAAGCTAAACAAAAACCGGCTAGGAGACTTCTTCCATGGATGAACTGATTATTGAAACGGGACCTTTCGAGGAGCGTGCGGTGAACGGGATTGAATCGGAGCATTTGACGAACTACCCGATCGTCTATATTTTGCATAACAATCGCAAAAAGCCGGCTGCCTACATCGGGCAGACGGTACAGGCGGCGCGCAGGCTGCGGCAGCACCTGGCAGACGACCGCCGCAGCAAGCTCGACCAGCAGATTTTAATCGGCCACCGCCGTCTGAATCAGTCGGCGACGTATAACATTGAGTCGAGGCTGATTAATTTATTTATCGCCGACAGCCGCTATGAGCTGCAAAATGTGAGCCAGACGGCGTCACGGCAAATGCATAATTATTACGACAAAGTGTATTACAACGACACGCTGTTCCGCGATATTTGGGAGCGGCTCCGCAACGAAGATATTGTCGAAGGAACGATTGATGCGCTTGAGAACAAAGACGTCTACAAGCTCTCCCCTTATAAAGAGCTGACGCCGGAGCAGCTGGATGTAAAGGAGCGTGTGCTGGACTTCTGCCGGAAGCACGCGCAGACGGACGGGCATCGCGTGTTTATCGTCGAAGGCGATGCCGGTACGGGAAAAAGTGTGCTGCTAAGCTCCTTGTTTAACACGATTCAAGATGCTGCAAATGAACCTTCCTCCCCGCTGCATCAGACGGAAAACCGGCTGCTCGTCAATCACGGGGAAATGCTGAAAACCTATAAAAGCATGACCGGAAGCCTGCCGAACTTGAAGAAAAAGCACTTCGACAAGCCGACGTCATTTATTAACAAGATGGACAAGCACCACACGAATGCTGACATTGTGCTCGTTGACGAGGCGCATCTGCTGCTCTCAAAGCCCGACGCCTACAACAATTTTCACTATGACAATCAGCTGCAGGAAATCATCAAACGGAGCCGCGTCACGATCGTCATTTTTGACCGGATGCAGGTGCTGAAGCTGAAAAGCTACTGGAACGACCGGCTGATGGAGGAAATTACGGGCACATACCGGGCAGAGCGAATGCGGCTGACCAATCAGATGCGTATGAACATTGACGCTCCCGCTAAGGCATGGATCGACGCGTTTGTCGCGAAAGAATTGAAGCCGATCCCGGATCGCGCTGATAGCTCCTTTCAGCTGCAGGTATTCGCCGAACCGGATGCGTTTCGCAAGGAGATCGAAGCGCACAATGAGGCATATGGCCTGGCGCGTATCGTCTCGACGTTTGACTACTTGCATAAAAAAGACGGAGCAGATTATCTCGTCGATGAAACCGGACTTAACATGCCGTGGAACCGCACGCAGGACGACGTAACGTGGGCCGAACAGCCGGAGACGATTTATGAAGTAGGCTCTATTTACACGGTGCAGGGCTTTGATTTGAACTACACGGGGGTCGTGCTCGGACCATCTATCCGCTATGATAAAGAAAACGACCGCATCCGCATCGACACGAACGCTTACCGGGATACCGGGGCCTTTCAGTCGAGAAACGACATGACGCAGGAGGAGATCGCGCAGGTGAAGGAGCAGATCATTTTGAACTCCCTGAACGTGCTCATGAAGCGAGGCATTCATGGTCTCTGCATCTATCCGACCGATCCATGTCTGCGCGAACGTATGCTGGAACTACAGGAGGAGCGACAATGAAGGATTGGCAGCAGTTAATCAATCAGATCAACGACTTCCGCGATGCCCGCGGCTGGAGACAGTACCACAACCCAAAGGACCTTGCCCTCTCCCTCTCGATTGAGGCAGCTGAGCTGCTGGAGGATTTTCAGTGGCTTTCAAGCGAGGACGCTGTAACAAAAAACATCGACAACATACGCGATGAAATTGCCGACGTCATGATCTACGCCCTAATGATGTGCGACGAGCTCGAGCTCGACGTGCAGGAGATCATTCAGGACAAAATTCAGAAAAACGGCAAGAAGTATCCGGAACAGAGCTGACTGCGCCGGCTCCCCGACTCCGCCGAACGACCGCTTTTCTATTTGTCACCTGGTCTGTATCCATAACATACAGTCCGTCATAAAAAACGACCGGCCTGCTTCATGCAGAACCGGTCGTTTTTATTATCCGCCAAACAAGTTAGCGAGTGAGCCAATCAGAATCCCGATGACACCGAAGTCGGAGTCGCCGAACGTGGTGTTTTCAATGCCCAGTCCGCCAAGAACCGGGAGCAGGAAGGCCGGGATGAAGCTGATAAGAATCCCGTTTGTGAATCCGCCTGCCGCGGCTCCGACACGTCCGCCGACGGCGTTTCCGAAGACACCAGCTCCGGCACCTGTGAAGAAGTGCGGCACGAGTCCTGGAATGATGAGCGCCAGCGAGAAGATGCCAAGCATCGCCATGCCGATCAGTCCGCCGATGAAGCTGGAGATGAAGCCGATGATAACAGCTGTCGGCGCGTAGTTGAAAATGATTGGTACATCAAGGGCCGGTTTCGCACCGGGAACAAGCTTTTCAGCGATCCCTTTAAACGCTGGTACGATTTCTGTCAGGATCATGCGTACCCCGTACATAATGATGCTGAAGCCTGCTGCGAACGTGATCCCCTGCATCAATCCGAACATAATATAGTTCTGGTCGCCTGCATACGTGCCGACAACCTCAGGACCGGCAATGAGAACAAGAATCAGGAACATGACAACCATCGTGAGCGCTGTTGAAATGAGGGAGTCACGTAAAAAGGACCACTGCTCTGGAATTTTTATGTCCTCTGTCGTCTTCTTCTCGTTGCCGACTGCTTTTGCGACAAGTCCTGCAGAAACGTAGCCGATCGTGCCAAAGTGGCCCATCGCGATTTCATCGCCGCCGGTTACTTTACGCATAAACGGCTGCGCAAGTGCCGGCATCAGTACCATCACCCCGCCGAGAATCAGTGACCCGGTCGTCACAAGCGTAATCCCGCTCATGCCGGCTGTTCCGAGCACCGCGGATAACAGTGCCGCCATGAAAAACGTATGGTGACCAGTCAGGAAAATGTACTTCAGCGGTGTAAAACGCGCGAACAAAATGTTAGCAAGGAAACCAAAGCCCATGATCAGCGCCGTTTCCGTTCCGAGCGTCTGCTGGGCAATCGCGACGATCGCCTCGTTGTTCGGAATAACCCCTTGGATATTAAACCGGTCCTGAATGATGCCGCCGAGTGAATCGAGCGAGCCGATTACGACGCCGGCACCAGCACCAAGAATCAGGAAGCCGATGATGCTTTTCGTTGTACCTGCGAACACCTTCGAGAAATTAGCCTTCTGCAGAAGCAGCCCGGTCATGACGATCAGACCGACCAGCACTTCCGGCAGGCTCAAAATCTCATTCATCAAAAATTCAAAGAACCCCATCCTCGATCATGCCCCCTTAAAGCCTATTTGTTCAAAAACTCCTCAATCGCACTTTCTACTTCCTGCTCGCTTGCCATGTTGACAATCGCTTTTACAAACGCCTGGCCGCCCTGCAGCTGGGATGCAAATTCATTGTTCGTCAAAATCAAGTCCGCCGTAACGCTCTGCGCCGTTCCAAAATCTACTGCCTCCACGTCTGCTTTTACGTCCTTGTTTTTCAGCACCTTTTCTGCCGTCATTTTCAGCATCAAGCTTGATCCAAATCCCATTCCACATACACATAATACTTTCATGTTCGTCACCTCTTCGTTTAATTTTGGCTGCTTGTGAGCAGCTGTTTCACTTCGTCTTCGGAGCCTGCATGAAGCAGGTCCTTCATCAGATTGCTGTCATCGATCCATCCGGATATTTTCTGGAGCATGTTCAGGTGGGAGTCGGAATCGACTGCCGCGAGACAGATAAACACCCGCGCCGTTTTCACCGAGCCCTCGCTGTCTGCCGGAAATGGAACCGGCTCCTGAAACACCGTAAGCGAGATGCCTGCCCGGCTCACGCCGTTTTCCGGACGGGCATGCGGCAGTGCCACATTCGGCGCGATCAAAATATACGGTCCGAGCTCGTCGATGTTGGAGATCATTGCCTCGACGTAGGAGTCGGCGATGTAGTCATTCTGTACAAGCGGCTCTGCGCTTACGGCAATCGCCTCGCGCCAGTTGACCGCTTCCTTCTGCCATTGGATACAGCGCGTATCCACTTGAAAATCTGTCATCATTGTTCCACCTCATTGTTCATGTTTTATTTCGCCGTGCAGCAGCTGCTGCATGCTATCGCTGTTTGTAAGCAGCTGATACAAATACTGCAGCTGCGGAAGGTGTGCATACTTGTCAGGTGTTGCCATAAACAGGACCGCGTGTGAATGCAATTTTTCCGATCGGTAAGGCGCCGTTAGCTGCACGAGGCTGAATCCGGGCCGGTTCACATGATCCGAGTGCGTGTGAACGAATAAGAGCCCCGGGACAATTTCATATAAGTACGCCTTGTCGATCACCGTTTTGCGTATATCCTCAAGGAAAGCCACTTCAACGACCTCGTCCTCTTTCAACAGATCAACGCCGGTTTCCAGGATTTTGTCCAGATCTGTCGTGTCCATCACCGCCGTGCGCGACGCCGGAATGAGCGCCTGCACAGAAGGGGTCGTCTCCGTCAGCTTGGCCGCGCCTCTTTTCTCTTCAAGATCCTTCATAAAGTGTTCAACCTTCGTGATCTCGTCACGCGTCATGACGGGATTGATCGTCACGTACGGGTACGGAGAATCGGGCAGCGTCACCGTAGATACGATAAAGTCCGGCTTGTCCCAGCCGTTATCCTTATGCAGCATCGACACCGCTGCGGTGCGCTTGACGTCCAGCTGCGGAAAATGCTTCATGAGGGACGCGGTTAACAATCGTCCCGCTGCGATACCGCCCGGGCACATAACCCAGATTTGGTAACGCTCATTGTCAAAGGAAGCCTTTTCATAAATCGCCGCAAAGCTCATGGCAATAGGAATAATGTCATCAGCTGTTCGTTCCGGACCGGTGCCGAGCGCCTCCTGCACGTGGAAGACGATGAAGGGATACTGTTCTTCGACTTTCTTTTTCAGCGGGTGCAAATAGCGGATGCCGCACTCACCTGCGTAGTGAAACGCCTGCCATTCGCGGTAAATGTAGCGGATCTGTTCGTCGCTGTAACCGGTTAAACCCATACGCGTACTGGTTTCTTCAACGAACGCAAGAAACACTGGATCGTCGTTGTAGTCCGGCACGTTCTTCGGATACAGGTTTGAAGTCGCTTTCAAATAACAGCAGGCAAACGCCATATTCCGCTCTGTCGTATCCACACCGACCGTCTGACAAAACTCGTGCCACACCTCTTCAAACCAAGGTTCCGCTTTCGGCTGTTCCTCCTGCAGCATCTCGCCTGTCCGCATTCGCTGCAGCTGCAGCATCCATACCTTTAAAAAGGCGGTCGGACTGACCGTCTCCGGCAGTTCCTCTGTCAGCGCCACGGCTTTCTCCATTTCCTTCATCGAAATTTCCGACCAGTTCAGGTACGGCACCGGATTCATGCTGTTCCAAGCTGCTTCCAACCTGCTCATCACACTTAGAAGCGCGAGCCGCTTTGCTTTTTCAGAGCCGAGAATGGCAAAGCCTTTGCGCCCTCGTTCCAGCGTTAATGAAAACATGTCTGTCAGCTGCTCGACCTTTTCCATTTCCTGCAAAACTGTTCCGCGGCTGACCTCCAGCTCTTCTGCCAGCTCCCTAAGCGACTGACTGCGCGTTTCGATCAGCAGCTCGTACGCGATTAACAGGTATCGTTCCTCTGCTGCGTCGGATCTTCCGTACAAATTCATCGCTTCATCCAGCTCGCGCCGTTTATCGGCATCAAGTGCTCCGGCAAGCTCCCAGTAGCCTTGTCCCGATGCGTGCGTAAACGTCACGTCATAATCTTCCAGCCACCCGGCTACATGCTCTAAATCGTAGCGGACCGTCCGCTCGCCGACGTTGAACATCGCCTCGCAGTCCTTCAGCTTAAATTGCGTCTGGCCGTTGATCATCATCTGCACCAGCTGACGCCTTCTTGCATTCACGTTGCTCACCTCCCTGCTGTAATCAAAGTATACAAGGGCTTTCATAAAAAATGAATACGCTTACATTCCGAATAGGTTCAGAATTGTCTGCAAGATTCTGAACGGTGGAAACCCTTGTCATTAAAGGCTTCTTACTGGAATTCATTCAGCGCGAAAAAGCCCGGGATTTTCCCCGGGCAATGTTTCCGTTTCACGTGAAACGGGCGACAGCTTGTTCTATTTTAGCGAGTTCTTCCATTAAGGCTGACCGCCTTGGGTACTCGTTTCGAAGCTTGGCGATCAGCTCGATTCCTTGCGCCTTGCCATTTACTTTGGCACACTGCTTCACAAGCCGGCAGAGCGCCCGGTACTGCTTGCGGTTCGTTGCCATCCTAGCCCCGTGATCAACTAGCTGGCTGAACATTTCCCGCACTATGTCCGGATAAACCGGCTGCAGACGTGGACCGAGCTCCCGAATCTTCCACAAATCCTTTTCACAGGCAGCAAGCAGCACCTCCGGCTTGTCCTCTTCCATACCGATATGAATCGCGAGCGGATCACTGGCAGAAAGCTCGTTTAACAGCTGCTTCACTGCAGTATCCCACTCGCTATCCTCGTGCAGTTCCTTCCACTGCTGATACGTCTTTTCAATCTCAAGCATCATGTTTCGTGCCAGGAGCATGTTCCGAAGTGCTTCTTTTTCTTTCTCTCGGTTGCCGGTAAGACTGTAAAGCCGGCGCTCCGTTTCCAGCAGGGACTGTTGAATGTGCACGAGCTTTTTATGACGTTTTCCCGTTTCGATCATCGCCTCGGCATTGTCCCACTCTTCCCGATCCAGGTAGTAGGCAGCGAGCTCCAGCACGAAGTCCGGATGCTCATTCTGATCCGCTCCTGACGGAAGGCATTTCCTGCCTCTTTTCCCTCCGCTTCATCAAGGATACAGGCGCGTAGCAGCTCCAGCTGTTCCAGCTCGTAATCCGGATAAGACGTTTGCCTCGCCGCCTCTGCCGCGTCATCCAGCGCCTTTTCTACTTTCTCGTGCCGTTTTTTCTCGCCACGCATCACAGGCAGGGAAACTCGGAGCAGCTCGATGCGGAAATCGCTCCAGCCGTTGTAGCGTTTCAAGCGTGCCTCTTTCAGTATTAGCGTTAAGAGCGTGCCTGCCGTGCTGTCGTCTGCCTCCTCGGCACAGCGCGTCAACTGATTCATCGTCAGACTGGCTGCAGTCGATACTTCTCCATTGGAGTCGTCCATAAACTGCAGGGAATCAACCGCACGGCCGAGCACCTTTAGTCCCAGCTTCACCGCCCGCTCGTATTCCCCTTGATCGGCAAGGGCCTTTGCATGCTCCAGCACTTGGTAAATACCGGAAAATGCCTCATGAGAGCGGGAAGCAGTGATAAAGCCATAGGAGCCCTTGGCACTGGTAAAGTGCTTCGTAATCAGCTCCCCCGCAAGCTTCACCTCATCTTTTCCGTCACCCAGCCGCAGTTCCACGTCCTTTTCAAGCTCCGGATATGCATGCATCCACATTCGCACGAGATCCAGCAGTTCTTCTTTTTTCAGCTTTCCCACCAGCTCCGCAGCCTTCTTGTCCGCCATCGCCTCGTCCCCCTCGTTTTCATGTGTATATGTGTATCATACAGGAAAGTCTCTCCCATAACACTTTCCAATTATTGTCTCCTCCTTCCTCTCATGCTAAGCTAAAAACAGTGGATAGTCAGACAGGAGGAACCACGATGACCGAACAACTAACAACTCAAATGAAACATGAAATCCAACAGAAACTGATCGGCAAAGACGAGACAGTCGAATTACTTTGGATCAGCTTGCTCGCTGAGGGGCATGTGCTGCTCGATGACCTTCCCGGCACAGGAAAATCAGAGCTTGCCAGTACGTTTGCAGCCGCGATCGGTGCAACGAGCGGACGAATTCAAGGTACTTCTGATGTCACACCTGCTGACATCACCGGCTTCGACTATTTCAATAAACAGACAGGCGCCTTTACGTTTCGTCCAGGGCCCGTTTTTCACCACGTGCTGCTGGCGGACGAAATTAACCGAGCCTCGCCCCGCGCACAGGCAGGTCTGCTTGAAGCGATGGCGGAGAAGCAAGTGACAGTTGAAGGCACCACACATGCGCTGACCGATCCTTTTTTTGTAATCGCGACACAAAACCCTGTCGATGTTCAGCAAGGAACCTTTAAGCTCCCGCAGGCACAGCTTGACCGCTTTATGATGAAGCTTCCGATGAAGACGCTCCGATTTGACGAGAAGCGTGCCATGCTGGAGCAGCACCGGGGTCCCGTGCGACCTGTCACAGCGGTGACTTCTATGGAGGAGATTCGTACGCTTCGTGATAAGGTTCGTCACGTGGAGGTGCATGAGGACGTTGAAACATATTTGCTTCAGCTGATTGAAGCAACGGGCACAGTGGAAGAAACATTGTTCGAGGCAAGTCCGCGTGCAGCCGTCGCCCTGCTCCGGGCCGCACAGGCACGGGCGCTTATTCAGGACCGCCGCTATGTGAAACCCGAGGACATCGTCATGCTTGCAGAACCAGTGCTTGCTCATCGTCTTATACTCAACAGCCGGGCCGTGCTGACGACAGATCCGAAAGATGTGGTGCAGCATGCGCTCGATTCCCTTTCCGTTCCGGCAGACTGATCAAGGCTTGGCTGCAGTAACCTTCCGCTACACAGCAGCAGGAAAAACGGCAGCCGCGCTCGGGATCCTCTTTTTATTAGCCAGTCTGCTGCGGCTCGATCTGCTGCTAAGCGGCTCCGGCTTGTTTTTACTTATGCTTCCGGCCGCTTCCCGCCTTACGCTGCAGGCAGCGATTCAACAAAGCCGGCTGACCGCTGTTCAAACAAAGAGTGCGCTGTTCCCCGGCGAGTCGGCTGCTGTGGTAGTGACAGTGGAGAACAGGAGCCGCTATCCGCTTTTGATGACTGCGCTTTATTCCAGTTTGTCTGCACACGACTGTGCAAAGATAACGGTGCCGGACGAAGCACGAACAGCAGCACCTGCCACTGTATCCTCCTGGCGCTTTGTGGTAACGGGTTCCAGGCGCGGACAGGCACGAATGACGTCGATGGAGATGGACGTACGGGACTGGCTCTCTTTCTCGGTCTGCAAGGTGGAAGAGCCTCTCTCCCCTTCGATCCAGTTAACCGTGTTTCCGCTCCCCGCACCAGTTCAGACCTTGGCAGCAGCTGCGGACAACCACGCACCACATGCGGGACAGGTAGAAGAGGAGAAGCTGTACGTCCGTCCGTATCAGCCTGGTGATAAAGGACGGCGGATTTCCTGGCGCGACTTCGCGGCCAAAGACGAATTAGTCAGCTGGAAGAGCAGTGCTCCTGGTGAAACAGAGATTTGTCTGGTCGTTGCACTGCATATGGAAGGAGAGGAACGAAAGTGGACGCCTCATGCAGAGAGCCTTTTGGAGCGTGCTGCTGGCCTGGCTGAGTCTTTTACAAAGCGGAACGTCACGTTTGAAGCCTATATCAATGATGCGTCCGCCGGCAGAGACTGGCTGCACCTGCCAGCAGCACAGGGGACCGGTCAGCTGTCTGCTTTTTTAGAGCTGCTGGCCACGCTGCACAAAGGACTGCCGCTGTCGCCGGTGTCCGTCATACTAGAACAGCTCCCGCCCGATAAAGTCATGGTTTATATTGGAGAAAAGCCCGCCGGACCGCTCTCTCCTCAGACCATTGTTTACTCCGCGGCTGGAGGTGACCGCTGATGCGCTTTGTCTACGGAGCTTTATTATTTGCCTGGAGTGCCACGGCTGCTTTCTCCCTGTCTCCGCCAGTCGCAGCCGGTCTGATTATCCTGCTCGCTGGAACGATTCTTCCGCTCATAAAGCAGAACACTCCACCCTTCGGAAAACAGGCGGTCTTGCTCCTGCTTGGCTGGACATTCGTACTCTACCTGGCCGCTGGGTGGCTGTCGTTTGCAATCAGCGGGCTGTTCCTTCTGCTCGCTCTTATCGCAATAAAAGCTCCTCTGCATGCCATGCAGGAAGCAGCGTTAATGTATGAAAAAGTACGTTACAGCAGCGCCACCCTTACGAAAAAAGAAGCCGCTTTGTTCCGGAAGGCTGTCACAGAGGTCAAACAGGCCATGCAGGATGAAACGCGTTTCACGTGAAACACTCCTAAAAAAAAGCCCCGATCATTTTGAGCGAATGATCGGGGCTTTACGTTTCTTTCGGCAGGCTGAGTCGGAACACAGCGCCCCCTGCTGCTTTGTTTTCAGCAGTTATCGTGCCGCCTTGGGCTCGGGCAAGTGCAGCGGCGATGGAGAGACCAATGCCGAGACCGTCCTTTTCGCGGCTGCGCGAGGCGTCGCCGCGGTAAAACCGGTCAAAAACGCGATGCTCCTCCTCCGGGGACAGACCTGGACCTTCGTCAGCTACTTGTATCACGACGCGGTCTGCTTCGTCTGTTGCTTCAAGCACGACGGTTCCTGATACCGGAGTAAACTTCCAGGCGTTATGCAGCAGGTTGGTCACGATCTGCCTCAGCTTATCCGGGTCGGCCTGCACGGCATCAGCGTCACAGACTGTTTGCAGCGCGATTCCCTTTGCCTGAAACATTGCTTCCATGTCGGCCTCCAGTGACCGGATAAAAGCAGGAAGGTCAACGCGCTTTTGCTGCAGCGGCTTGTCTTCCCGCTCCGATTCGTACAGCTGTTCCATTTCTCCGACGAGACGGACGAGACGCATCAGTTCGTCGTGGCTGCGCTCGAGCCGCTCCTCCGTCGGCTCTAGCACGCCATCCTGAAATGCTTCAAGCTGACTTCGCAGCGCCCCAAGCGGTGTCCGCAGTTCGTGTGCCAGGTCTCCGGTAAAACGGCGGCGGCGCTCCTCCTCCTCCTCGAGCGAGCGGGCGAGTGCTGCGACACCGGCCGCCAGATCATCCAGCTCCTGAACGCCGTACGTCCTGTTTGGAATCTGCCGCTCTTTATGCTGCAGCGCGAGGACATCCTCCCCCACGCTTCGCAGTCCGCGCGTCATCCGGCGCGAAGCGACGTGGCTGAAAAATGCAGCGGCACCGATCAGCACGAGCAGAACGATCAGCATCGACAGCACCATGTCCTCCAGAAACTGCTGCTCCGCTCCGCCGAGCCCCGACGGATACCTCACTTCAAGCACGCCGATCAGAGCACCGTCTGCTTCCAGGCGGTAGGCCCTCTCTTCCCCGTCTCCCTGGGTCATCATCTGCTGATGCATCATGCCCGTCTGCACCGGATTTCCCGCTTCATCATAAAGTCTTGCACTCATCCCCTCTTCCATCATGAGCGAATGAAACAGCATCGGCGGGATGTTCTCAAGCGATCCCCGCTCGCTGTATTCTGATTCGATCTGAGCTGCCGCTTCCTCAACGAGCTGCTCCTGCCGGTCGCTGACGTAGTCGCCAAAGTTTCGCTCCACCGCCCAAAGCAGCACCGCTCCCATGAGCAGAATGCCGGAAACGGCGATCAGCATAGCAAAGAAAAAGGTCTGTTTTTGCACGGTATTAAACATCGCGCTCACCTTTAAAGCGATAGCCCATGCCGAACACCGTTTCAATAAACTGCGGCTGCTTTGGGTCAGATTCGATTTTTTTACGCAGATTTTTTATATGCACGTCAATGCTCCGCTCATAGCCGTCAAAAAACAGATCTTCCTGCACGCGCTCCAGCAGCTCTGCCCGTTCAAACACCCAGCCCGGATGCGCCGCCATCGCGGTGAGGAGCCGGTACTCGATCGGGGTCAAGTGGACCTCGCTGCCTTCTACGCTGACACTCCGCTCCTGCAGGTGGATGACGAGTGCTTTGCCGGCAAAAGACCAGACCTCACTTGTATCTCGTTTTCCGACGCGTCTCATGATTGCCTGCATGCGTACGATCACCTCACGCGGGCTGAACGGCTTCACGACATAATCGTCCGCGCCGAGCACCATGCCCTGCACGCGCTCCTCCTCTGCCGATTTGGCACTTAAAATCAGCACCGGTGTGTCAAAGTCTTTGCGCACGGCGGTGAGGATTGCTTCTCCGGACAGATCCGGAAGCATCAAGTCCAAAATAAGAAAATCCGGGTGGAGGCTTCGAAACAGGTCGAGACCCTTCTGCCCGTTAGCGGCACACGTTACCTCATGCCCTTCCCGCTTCAGATACGCTTCCATCACCTCGGCCATCGTCGGATCATCCTCAATCACAAGCACGTGCATGCCGCTCCCCTCCCCCGCTGAGTTGTTAGCAAAAGTATAGCATGCAAATGAAAAAAGCGGCCGCATCTTCATACGATCTACATAACTCTTTTCTATACTGGAGACAGAAGGAAGGGATCCCCTTCCTGAAATTAAAAAAGGAGGCGGTCAGCATGCGAAACTGGATCATTGCCATCGTTGTGATTGTTGTGATTGGTCTGCTTGCAGCTGGTGCAACCGCTGCACAGCAAAATGGAACGTTCGGCATGCCGTGGATGACGGGCGGACACGGGCAAATGATGAATGACGACATGATGGAGGACGCAGAGCCTGGTGAGATGATGCAGGGCGGCGGGATGATGAACGGTCGCGGCCACATGATGGATGAGGATTACGGACGCATGATGGGAGAGCGTTTCGGACCGATGATGTACGGAGATGACTGGGAAACCCACATGGAGGACGCAGATTGGGAGGCCTTTCACGAGGACATGTATGAGCGCATGGAAGCCTGCCACGAGGCAAACGGAGGGCCGCAGTGAGCGGCTCTTTTTTGTGGGAAAACACGACTGAACGTTACGAATTTGTTCAATATTTCACAATCATATTTTACCAATTGCGTGCTATAGTAAAGGTGTAAAAGCTGTCGTGTTTTCTACCTAAAAAAGGAGTGATCACCAATGAAAGCAGTTACGGTTAATCCAGCGAGCAGAGCCAATGTGGAAGTCACGGAAAAGGAACTTCGTCCGCTTGAGTCCGGGGAAGCACTAGTCGAAATCGAGTACTGCGGCGTCTGCCATACGGATGTGCACGTAGCTGCCGGTGATTTCGGCGACGTAGCCGGCCGCACGCTCGGCCACGAGGGCATCGGGATCGTCACGGAAATTGCAGATGACGTGACGAGTCTCTCTGTCGGCGACCGGGTCAGCATCGCCTGGCTGTATAAAGCGTGCGGACGCTGTGAATACTGTACCACCGGTCGCGAAACGTTCTGCCGCAGCGTGCAGAACGCCGGCTTCAGCGTCGACGGGGGCATGGCGGAAAAATGCATCGTGACCGCAAACTATGCCGTGAAGGTGCCGGACGGACTGGACCCGGCGCAGGCAAGCAGCATCACGTGTGCAGGCATCACGACGTACAAGGCAATCAAAGTCGCAGACGCCAAGCCGGGTGAATGGATCGCGATCTACGGCTGCGGCGGCCTTGGTAACCTGGCGATTCAATACGCGAAGCACGTATTTAACGCAAATGTCGTTGCGGTAGACATCAACGACGACAAGCTGGCGCTCGCTAAAGAAAGCGGCGCGGATATGACGATTAATCCTGCAACAGAAGACGCCGCGGCAATCATGCAGGAGCAGTGCGGCGGTGCCCATGCCGCTGTCGTAACCGCCGTCTCTAA
The DNA here is from genome assembly GCF_052061695.1 of Alkalicoccus luteus. NCBI lineage: Bacteria > Bacillati > Bacillota > Bacilli > Caryophanales > Bacillaceae > Alkalicoccus > Alkalicoccus luteus. Next base: position 71,261 of record NZ_JBPZEY010000010.1, on the reverse strand, counting down.
AGCCGCCTTCAACTCCGCTGTAAACGCCGTACGCGCCTGCGGCAAAGTCGTCGCTGTCGGCCTGCCGACGGAAACGATGGACCTCAGCATCCCGCGGCTCGTGCTGGACGGCATCGAGGTCATCGGTTCCCTCGTCGGCACCCGCAAAGATCTCGAAGAAGCTTTCCAGTTCGGCGCTGAAGGCAAAGTCGTTCCCGTCGTCAAAACCCGACCGCTCGACGACGTACAAAACATCTTCGAAGAGATGGAGCAAGGTAAAATCCAAGGCCGGATGGTCATCGACTTTAAGATGTAAAGAAGAGAAGACAGCTTCCAGAGCGGGAGCTGTCTTTTTATTGTCTGTGATTTCTTTAAAGAGTGACTATTGAAGCTTCCTCAATACGAATGAGAACGCTATAATAAATTCATAATATTCAGACTATTAATGCGGATTGTTGAGAATAATGGTAAAATAACCTTAATATAATAAGATTAACCTTCAATAGAGAGGAAGATTTTGATTGAGTATATCTCCTAATTATAATCAGCTTTTAACGTTATTGGACGATGGCGTTACGGTCAACCACATAGCAGAACCATTGAATACAATCGATATTCGAACACCAAAAGGGCATACCATTGGTATTATGGAACAAAATAACTATGATCTTATCGGTGTAACTAAGGAAGAAAAGGTTATTGGATATATCGAATATGATAAATCCGATAATTCTGTTTTAGGCCCGATTATGAACTTCCAAAGTATTGATTTAATATCTGCGAATACCCCTCTCTCTCTTGCTCTTACGATTATTTCAGTACAAAAGCGAATATTTATTTTAGATAAAAATAATGTGGCTTCAATCGCAACTATCGCTGATTTAGAAAAACCCCCTGTAAGAATGATGATTTTCAGTATACTGAACTTACTGGAAACGGAATTAACTTATTTGATTCATACACACGTATATGAAGCCGACTACTCTAAATATATTAATGATATTAATTATGCTATGGCTAAAGAGCGGTATAATGAAAAGCAATTAAAAAATCAAGAAATTAGCTTTGTTTGGTATTTCACTTTTACTGACAAAATAAATATAATCAAAAGAAATGAAAACCTTTTAGCTATCTTAAATTTTTCTTCAAAGACTCAATATACTAAAATGACTAGCAGCTTAATTGATTTAAGAAATGAAATTGCTCATGCTCGTCCATTCTCGTTTGATTGGAATAAAATAGGAAATTATATAAATAACATGAGAGATTTGATTAAAATTTGTGAAGGTAATAAAAAGTAATTGCTACACTTCCAATTTTTAAAATGTTATTTATATATTTCAGATCTTAATAATACAGACTGTTAAATTTCTCGTAAAGATAGAGCCATATTCATCGCAATTAGTGGGGAAAATCTAAGGCTTTTATCTAACTTTTGATGCGCTATTGCAGGAAGTACGGTTGGAACTTTATCCGTAATAGACGACTTTCTCCCCAGCAAGCAATGGCTCTAAACTTCGCACTTTTGGCTCTAACAGCGATGCAATATTCAGTTAGTATACAGGGGTTATTAGAACTATTTGATCAATCCAAAGTATATACTGTTTTAAAATTTTCACTCTGACACTGCAGATGCAATAACATAAAAAAGGCGATAGATGTATTAGGTGTTGCTCATTAATAAAAGTTTGACCTCATTTCATAAACATCAAGTGAACTCGGTTTTAGAAATAATTAGATTTTAATTCTGTAGCAATTATTGAAGAGAACAAACTAAATATTAGATCTCCCATATTGATATTATTTTCATAACAGAAAAGGCAGTCCCTCCTCAACGCTAAAGAATTATCTTCTAGGTGGGGACAGACTTTTTTCTTTTATTTAGAAAGTGCAGGCGGTTTAAAGCTCAACTTTTAAAAAACGATAAAATTTATTTCTTCAGTTTACTTAAAGCGTTCTTTACTTCGCTTGGTAGAATCCCCATAAAATAGTATTCTATATTATCCCAAAACCACTTTGAATAATTTAAAATTTTCTCTTTTGGGGAATTCCCTTTTTGTTCTTTAGTAAAAAGATACTTCAACATTTCAACGCTTGTATAATGTTTATCTTGGACATCTTTTAATATACTATTCTGATAAAAATCACCTTGTTTAATAGCTTTTTCTAATGGATAAATAGAGTTCATTCTTAAATATATTTGTGGGTTATTTCCACCAACAACTTGATAGTTCAATAACCTTCGACTTTCTCCAATTCCCAGTGCTGCTATTTTAGCATCCAATTCAATACTATTTGCCCTCATATAAAATGTGAGTATATCACCATCGCTCTGAACAAAGTTGTCATTCGGCTTCAATGTTGCTACCAAACCTCTTTTAATAAATGTTGTGAATAAATCTCCATCTAGATGAATGATATACCTCGGTTTATCATCTACACTGCTTGCACGCTCAGATATGAATTTAACCTCTTTTATTTTTGAATATTCAAACGCTGCGTTAATAATCGTTTGTGCAAACGTCAATGCTTCAAATTTATCAGAGATTTTTAATGCTTTCATAAAATGGTATCCAAGATTATCGACTGAAAAATGTTTACCAGATATTTTATAACTATTAACGAATGTTTCAAATGCCTGTAATATTAAGTTATAATTAGAAATAATTGACTCATCTGTTTCATGGCTATTTAATCCTACATGTACTCCTGAAGCATATGTAAACTTTTCAAAAATAGATCTATGCTTCAGTTTCTCCCTTTCTTCCATTTTGTGCAATGCAAATTTGAAGCTTGGATAAGAAATATGTCTATAATATTTCTCCCATATTCCACTCAAGTTAACCTGATATATAGCAGAATAAGTCTCACTTTGTATTTTGTGTAGTTTGCTAAAATATTTCCCTAAATTGGATTGAATGAATGTCCTTTCTAATTTTGGGGTAACAAATATTAAATCATTTCCAAATAGACTTCTTGGTCTTGCTACAAATGGAGAGTATCCAAGCTTGTTTGGAGATGAAAAGTCTTTTTCAATCATAAGTAACACTGTTTTCACTTTATTATCTAATGAATCTTCGTCTCGTTTGTTTTGAACAAAGATATATTTAAAATCCTCTGGACTAATAATTAAATTACGGTTATTATTTTTTTCTTTATGTACTGATAAGACTTTTTTCATGACCTCTATAATTTGACTCTTTCGGATCGCTGACATACCGTATAGCTGTTTAACTTCGTTCATATCTCGGTTTAAAAAATCAATTAAACCAAATCCATTAGCTATTTTATCCTTATCACGAGCTGCTCTTCCGATTTCTTGAATATAATCAACAACATTTCCAGTAGGAGCATAATGGTACACATTTGTAATATCAGGAATATCGATACCCATTCCAAAAGCTTTAGTTGCTAAAACAAATTGCAAATCTCCACTTTTGTATTGATATAAAACCTCATCTTTTTCCTCTTTAAGAAGGCTTCCGTAATATTTACCTGTAATTTTAGCTATATATGGTTCGTTTTGTGTTAAAAAATTACTGAAATCCGTTAACAATTTTACTGTTGGGAAATAAACCAACGATTTTTGTTTGTTTTTATGGGCCATTTTTAGATGTTTCAACGCTAATGTGTGCTTAGTTTTTCGATAATCCCTTCCTTCTTTCTCCAGATCTTTATCACTACTTTGAACAACCATAATTAACTCATCACGACGAACCTTTCCGAAGTAAGAAATAGGACTAATCATATTAAGGCTGTTTCTCGTATCTAAATACATATCTTCTCGGCCACCATATATAGCCGTTGCAGTGAAAGTAACGATAGGAAATTTGTATTCCTTCCGCAATTTAGCTAGATAAATACCTAGATACCAATAATCTGAACGAAATGATTTCCCCCAAGTAGTTACTATATGAGCCTCATCAATAATCACCACACCAATATTTCTATTGCCAATTAGCATTTTAATATCGGATCGAGCTTGTAACGTTTCAGGTGATAGGTATAAGATATCAACACGCTGACTTTGAACTTTATCAAGGATGCTTTCTTTTTGGTAAGGTGGAGTATTCCCGTTTATCGTAGCTGAATTATGAATACCTTTTCTATGCATACTTCCAACTTGATCATTCATTAAACCAATTAATGGCGATATAACTAAAGTTAAAGGCTTATCATCTAAATATTTATTTGATAAATATAACGCAGGCACTTGAAACATTACTGACTTTCCAGCTCCAGTTGCAGCAGTTATATATATATCACGAAAATCTTCACCATACATTGCTTTTTCTGCTTGTATGACTATATCATCTATAATTTGAGCTTGAGAAATTTTTATCGTTTCTTTAGATTGACTCTCTATATTTTTATAAAACTCAATTTCCTTGTAATTATCGTAACCATAAATACTATTCAATATTTTTACATAGGCATCCTCATTCTCTAATACTTTTCTTCTTATTGATAGCATTGTAAAGTGAATTTTAATATCAGAAATATTAGCGATAATATTAATACGTGCTAAATAATTATGAGGTAGTGACTCACTTGCCCCTGATAAAACGAATAAAACATTCTTAGTATCTCCTTTTAAAACCATATTCATAATAAGATCTAAAAATGGAAGTTCATCATCTGATAATTCTATTTGTACAATATGTTCCGTCGGGTAATCCTCACTGAAATTAAATTCATATTCCATCTCATCATAATATTTGAACGTCAAAGGTTTTTTATCAAATTCTGGATACGTCACATAATAATTTCCGCTGTACTTTGAATAATCTATTTGTCCGTAAAATTTCGAGACATTCTCTAATACTTTTAACTGATCATTTTCTAATTCATTATCTTCTTGATAATATAAATAATGGTAAATACTATCTACATTTGATAGTGTATCTCTGAATGGATATTGTTTATCGAACAGATTATTTTCGATTACTAATAAAGGCATTTTACTAATATCCTCATGGTCTTTAAATAATTGATATTCTTCAATTGTCATCCACAAATAAGCATCAGTAAACGCACGATGTTTAATAATATCATCTATTACCTGTTTTTGTAGCGTTAACAAATCCACTTTATCGAAGTAGTCTATACTAAACGAAAAATACTTTTTGTCTTTTTTTAATTCGCTTGTATTAAAGCCTTTTAATACAACAATAGATGAACCCTCTTCCTTCACTATTTCTTCAATTCTATTCTCAATATTCATACATATACTCCTTTAGAACTTTGATCGCTTTTGATTTTCGAAGCTTTCTAAGCGCTTTTGCTTCTATTTGGCGAATTCTTTCCCTTGTTACCTTGAATAATTGTCCGATTTCTTCTAGTGTCATTGTTTCATCATTATTAAAGCCTAAACGATGATATAAAACCTGGATTTCCCTCTCTGTTAATTCTCCCTGAAAAATATCATCAATTACATTTCTTAGCTCAACCTTATAATACTCTTCATCTGGTGAATTTAAATGTTCATCTAACACTAGTTCACCTAATGCTGTACTTCCATCTTCCCCAACTAAACGGTCGAGACTGTCTAAGTTACTTTGCAAAATATAAAACCGCAAATCTTCAATGACATTAATTGGTGCTTCCATTGCTTTAGAAATTTCAAATGTGGTAGCTGGTCTAGCTAATTCATCCCACAATTCATTCTCCGTTTTTATGAATCTATTCATTTTCTCACGATAATGAACCGGAATTCGTATTAAGGTTGAATAATTTGCTATCCCCCTAGTAATCGCCTGCCTTATCCACCAGGTTGCATAAGTTGAAAATTGGTATTCCAAGGAAACGTCGAATTTTTCTGCAGCCTTTAGTAATCCAATAACGCCAACTTGATACATATCTTTTTCATTGAATCCAACAGTTGCTAAGCCTGAATAATTCTTTACAATCTTCCAAACTAATTTGCTATTTGCTTCTACTAGATTACTAAGTGATTTATTTCGTTTTAATTCATCACCTGAATTAATTTGGTTTAAATATTTTATATTCCATGATTTATCGATAACATTTTCTAGTGAATCAATATGACTAATAAAACTGTCACTATCCAATAAAGAATTCAAATCATTGTCGAATAAATCATCTGGCAGAGCCAAATCAAAGTCAATTTTATTTTTCTCTTGCTGTGTATCGTCAATTATTTTATATCCTTTGCTTGTTAGATTGATTAGAATATTTTCACGAATACTTTTATCCATATTATTTTGATTGAACCAATTTATAAGAAGACTTCTACTAATTTCATTTTCTAGTTCGATACATTTAAACAACTTCAATAAATTTGCCTTTAATACAGTTTTGGGATGATCAACGATGTTAATTTGTAAAGCATCTAGCTCATCATAAATAGTAAGTTTTTCTTCGATTTTAAGTGAATATTCTTTAAACCACTGGTCCACAATCCCCTGTCTTATTTGACTACCAAAACGAAAATTGTCGTTAATATGTGAAAGTAGATCATCTAGCTCTTTATTCATTGCATCACCTCCTTTACACCAAGACTAGCAGTAATAATGTAATCGCTCTCAAACATATAATGGTCAGTATTTTTAAATGGGATTACTTCAGCACTTCCTAAGTCAATTTTACCACTTTATACATCTTATAGTTAACTAACCACTTAATGGTTGATGTTTTGCTTCGAGATCGATTATATTACATGTGATGAAACTAGAATAGGCAAATAAAGATAAACAGCATGGTAAACGAACCTGTTTCCTTGGCTGTTTTGATATAAGTTGGATCCAGTATGGCTACGATGGTTGTAAACGCTAAACTAGAGAGAGCAATTTATCACAATTAAGGGAGAGCAATATTCCACAAATAAGATTGACCAATTTCCTTACAAATATGACACTTTCAATAGGCTATCCTAGTTTATTGAAGGTGAGGAAATTGGAGTGAGCAGATTCATGAAATATGCAGAAGTTCGTAAGCTGCAAGATCTAGGTTTTTCTATTAATGCCATTGCTAAGAAACTGAAGATGTCGAGAAATACGGTGAAGGAATACATAGGCATGGAGCCAGAGGAGTTTGAAGATTTTCTTGTTTCCCTGCGTACACGTTCTAAGAAGTTGGATCCCTTTCGGGATGAGATTCTCAAGTGGCTGCAGGAGCATCCAGATCTAAGAGCGCTCAAATTTATGACTGACTGGAGGAACGAATGCAGTTCAACGAGACAACAGAGAATACGGTACGAAATTACGTTAAGGAGTTACGGGAGATCTACCACATTCCAAAAACGGTGAGAGAGCGGGAGTATGCATCAATTCCAGAAAGTTTGCCGGGCCAGCAGGCCCAGGTGGATTTTGGCCAAACGGTCGTCGAAACAACGATAGGCGGAAGGAAACGCCTCTACTTTATTGCCTTCATCTTGTCCCATTCCCGGTACAAATATGTTGAGTGGCTGGATCGGCCTTTTCGAATGAATACTGCATTTGATTTGTACCAGTCCTTGCAGAGCTTTGTACCGCCTTTTGCGGAGTCGTGTACCAACCTCCTGTATACTAAATGAGCATGCCTGCTTTTTTTCGGTGTGACATTTGTTTACAGGAGGTTTTTTATATTTCCATACCGCTATATGCTGGAACTACACGGAGAAGAGCGAAGTCTACGGACGATCGCGGCCATGACTAGGCATTCCCGTCAGAAAGTAACAGAAGTCATTCGGTTGGCAGAAAAGCAGGGGTTGTCGTTGCCATTGGATGATGACATGACCGACCCCCTGGTTAGAAGATTTTCTGTATCCAGAAAAGAAAGTCGAAGCTTCAGGTCGTCACCGGATGGATTTTGATTACATTCATACGGAACTGGCCAAGCCCCACGTGACACTTACACTACTTCATGAGGTGTATCTCCGTCAGGCACAGGAAGAGGGTGCTATTCCATATGCCTATCGAACGTTCACCGAACATTATCACAACTTTGCACGAAAGCATAAGGCCACCATGCGGATCCGACGAAAACCAGGAGAATTGATTGAAGTGGATTGGGCTGGAACGACATTGTTCGTTCAGGATCCAGATTCTGGAGAAAGGATCCCCGTTTATGTTTTCGTTGCGTCCCTCCCTTGTTCCCAACTTGCCTATGTTGAAGGTTCTTTTTCAATGGATTTACCTGCCTGGATCAAGCTTCATCAGAACTACTTCGCTTATTTCAACGGCGTTTCCCACATCCTCGTTCCTGATAATTTAAAGACAGGCATTACCAAACATACCTCCAAAGAATTAGTCATTAACAAAACATATGCCGAGATGGCTCGGCACTATGGGACTGTGGTCATGCCGACACGAGTCCGTTCGCCGCATGACAAGGCTTCTGTGGAAAGCTCTGTCAAGGCCGTTTTTACTTGGATCATCGCTGCTCTTCGATCGACGACTTGCTTTTCATTAGACGAACTCAATCAAGAGATCCGCACAAAACTGGAGGCTTTCAACCACCACCCATTTACCAAAAAAGAAGGATCGCGCTGGTCAGCATTTCTCGAAGAAGAACAATTTGCCCTCCTTCCTATGCCAGAAACACGATACTCGCTTGCCGAATGGCGGACAGCGAAAGTACAGCCGGATTATCACATTGCCGAGAAAGGCATGTTTTATTCCGCTCCCTATGACTATATTGGATACTGGGTAGAGGTCAAAGTATCGGAAGAGAGCTTAGAAATCTATTTTAATCATATGAGAATTGCTTCTCATCCCACCTTGATCGGAACGTATGGCCAGCACCGGACGGTGCCGGAACATATGCCGGACACGCATCGGCAGTATACCGAACAAACGCCACAACATGCGTTGGAGTGGGGCGCTTCCATTCTAATTCCTTATTTCGATTAGATTTCTCTGTGATAAAATCTAAAAGCACGTTTGCTTCAGGCTTTGTTAAAGTATTTAGTGCAATTTCACTCACTAAAAACCCTCCCTTTTTAATTCATTATAACATAAAGCGAACGTTCGTTCTCTATAAGCTACGCAAAAATTATTTAAAATAATAGAAGCATAATTGTTTTGCGGCGCACAAACTTAATCATAATTTGAAAGTATAATCATAACATTATTTCTGGTAATTCAATAACAGAAACCTCATCTACTTGTGGTACGGATCTCCCTTCATTATCCGAAACGCGCGATACACTTGCTCGATGAGGATCAGTTTCATGAGCTGGTGCGGGAAGGTCATTTTTGAGAAGCTGATGCTGGCGTCTGCTCGCTTAAGCACGCTTTCGCTTAGGCCGTTGGAGCCGCCGATGACGAAGGCGATTTGGCTTTTGCCGTGGATGGAGAGTTTGTCGAGTTCATCGGCGAAGGCTTCCGATGTGCGCTGATTGCCGCCAAGGTCGAGCGCGTACACGTATTGCCCCGGCTTGATCTTTTGTAAGATCCGCTCCCCTTCCTTCTCCTTCACCTGCTCGATTTCCTTCTCACTCATCGTCTCCGGTGCCTGCTCGTCGCTCACTTCCACAAGCTGCAGCTTGCAGTAAGCGCTGAGCCGCTTTTCAAATTCCGCTATTCCCTGCTTTAAGTATTTCTCCTTCAGCTTGCCGACGCTGATAATCGTGATCTGCATGACCGTCCCTCTTTTCCGTTTGTTTTCTCCAGCTTATCATATTGGAAGTTTCTTGTTTCACGTGAAACAGCACGTTTCCCGGTGGGCTACTTGTAGACGGATCTACATGTAGACGCGTCTACTTGCATGAAAAATGTTCCTTTTTCTTCCGGATTTGCGCACCCTTCTGCATCGAGTTTCCGTCTATACTCCTGTATAGTACGTAGTAGAGATCGCTTTAAGGGGGCATTTAGCATGAAGAAAGCTGCAGCACTTGGTCTGGTCGTGTTGCTTGCGGCCTGCTCGGAGGAGCCGGAAAACCCGCAGGAAACGACGCTTACGCCTTACATAAACGCCTGGTCGTCCGGTGACTTCGAGGCAATGGAAGCAGAAATTGATGCGAATTCGATAGCCGATATTGACTGGGAATTTGCGGAGCGCTATGAAACGGTGTACGGGGACGCGGGTATTGAAGTGGAAACCGGCAGCATCACAACACCGGAGTACACAGAGGAAGAGCCGCCGGACTACGGCGAAATCGACAGCATCACCTACGAAGTCGAAACGGTGTTTACGACAGAAGCCGGCGATATTTCTGTTACAACAGACGTGCTCGTGGAGCAGGTGGAAGTAGCTGAGGAGGAAACCGAGTGGCAAGTCATCTGGGAGCCGGCGCACTTCTTTTACGGAATGCAGCAGCCAAACGACCGGCTTGCGATCAGCCGTGAGGAACCAATCCGCGGCGAGATTTTGGACAGAAACGGCGAAGCGCTTGCGGTCAACGGTGAGATTTATGAAGCGGGCATCGTGCCGGAAGCAGCAGAAGATGTTGAGGAGAGCGCTGAAGCCTTTGCGGACGTACTTGGCATTGACGCCGACGACGCGCTCGCCCGGGCGGAGATGTATCCGGATAACCCGGAATGGTTCGCACCGATTCAGACGATCGCGCTCACCGACGACCGTGTTGACGAGCTGACGGACATTCCCGGGGTGCTCTTAAACCGTGAAGATGGCCGGGAATACCCGTACGGGGCAGAAACCGGGCATCTGGTCGGTCACATCGGGCCGATCACCGGAGAGGAGATGGAGGAGACGACCGGCTACCAGTCGGAGTCCTATATCGGGAAAAACGGCGTGGAGCTTCTGCTTGAAGAAGAGCTGCGCGGACAAAGCGGCTTCCGGCTTGCGGTGACCGATGAGGACGGCGACGTGCGTGACGTGATTCAGGAAGAAGCGCCAGTAAACGGTGAAAACGTAACGCTCACGATTGACGCGGAGCTGCAGGCGGACGTCCATGAGATTTTAGAGGAAGACTCCGGTGCGGCGGTTGTGCTCGATCCGCAAACTGGCGACACGCTCGCGCTTGTGAGCACTCCGGCCTTTGACGCCAACCTGCGCTACCTGCAGCTCCCGGACCCGCGCGCCGATGAGCTGGAGACGACCGATGTCTTGTTTGAGCGCCGTTTCCAAAACGCGTATTCGCCAGGGTCAATCTGGAAGCCGTTTACTGCCGCGATCGGGCTGGAGGAAGAAACGCTCGATCCGTCAGCGACGCGCACGATCGAAGGCGAGCAGTGGCAGGCGGACGACAGCTGGGGCGGCTATTCGATTACGCGCGTGAATGACAGCGAAACCGAGGTAGATCTCACGACCGCCATGCAGCTGTCCGACAACATTTATTTTGCTCAGGAGGCGCTTGAAATCGGAGCGGATGCAATGGAAAGCTGGGGGGAAACGTTCGGGATGGACGGCGGCTTCAGCTATGACTTTCCGGTACATGACGCCCAGCTGGCAAATGACGGACTCGATACCGAGATTCTGCTGGCGGACTCCGGTTACGGCCAGGGGGAAGTTGAAATAGCTCCGGTGCATATCACGGCTCTTTATACCGCATTCGTCAATGACGGTACGATGATCGAGCCGGTGCTGTTCGGCGACGGCGGCGAAACCGAGCTGTTCAGTCCGGAAACGGCCGCGGTCGTGCATGACTCGCTCGAGGCGGTGACGCAGGAAGAAGACGGCACGGCCTATCGCAGCAGCTGGGCGCGTGACATTGCCGGAAAAACCGGTACCGCGGAGCTGAAGAGCGATCAAACTGTCGAGGACGGCGAGCAGATCGGCTGGTTTACGAGCTACGACGATGAATATGTAGCCACCTTTATGATCCAAAACGCCGAGGACGTCGGCGGCAGCAGCTACGCAGTTGATCTTGCGGAATCGTTCTGGGAAACGATCGACTGATAGTCGTGAACGAATAGGCTTTTCCGCTCCGGTTGTTGCAGTTGCTTACTTGATTACGTACAGGATGGACAGATGTTTTTCGGAAAGGTCAGATGCGGATGAAGAAGGTAATCATAGCAGCGCTCGTCCTCTGCCTCGCTGCCGTCAACTTTTATGCGATTACTGTGGAATCGACAGACGCGGAGCTTGAAAAGGTCGAGGCGGAAACGGTGCGCTATTTGGAAGAGGAAATGGGCTACGAAGCCAGGGACTACACGGTGATCCACACGAAATACGACTACGTGCTGGAAGAGCGCAAGGCGCACGTAACGAAGGTCTCCTTTTACAATGAGCCGCGCGAATGGTACCGCTACGGCCTGGATGAATCAGGCGCGATCACCCAGCTGGACACATCCGGCGGAGAATTGCACGTGGAGTCATAAGGAAACAGCCGGAGGGCATCCCCCCGGCTGTTTATTCGTTCGGTGCGATATGTTTAATAACCTTGGCGGGATTACCGCCGACAACAGTGTTCGCCGGCACGTCCTTCGTGACGACAGCACCGGAGGCGATCACGGCATTATCCCCGATCGTCACACCCGGATTGACGATCGCTCCGCCGCCGAACCAGACGTTGTCTCCGATCGTCACCGGTCTGCCAAACTCGCGGCCGGAATTGCGCAGCACGGGATCAAGCGGATGCGTCGCCGTGTAAATATGCACGCTCGGCGCCATCATGCAGTTGTCGCCGATACGCACCTCGCACACGTCAAGAATCGTGCAGTCGAAGTTCGCGAAAAAGTTCTCACCGACGTGGGTGTTATAGCCGTAGTCAAAGCGAATGTTCGGCTCCATCACGACTGTGCTTCCGGTCGAGCCGAGCATCTCTTTTAGCATCGCCGTCCGCTTTTCCGTTTCATAAACCGTTGTCGCGTTGTAATCCTGTACACGCTGGCGAATGGTTTCGCGGTCCCGCACGAGCTCCGGGTCCTCCGGGCGGTACATCTCCCCTGCCAGCATTAATTCCTTTTCTGATTGCATAGGCGGTCTCCTTTTTCTTCAAGCTGCCTTCAGTATAGCAAAGACAGTGGCCTGCAGGCATTTCCCAATTATGTTACAATTACCATACTACTGGAAGAGGAAAGGATGTTCGCTGCTTTTATGAAATTCTCTCACCAGCTTCTCTATCTTCTGCTCGTGATTGGATTACTTTTTATCGCAATGCTCGGCCCGCTTGACATGCCATTCGGTTTATTTGCGGCGATCGGTCTTATCGTGGCTTTTCTGACAGGTGTTCTAGGGGTCTACGTGTTTGGTGGCAATATGCGCCTGCACACAAACCTCCCCTTTATCGGCTATATACTCACGCTCGTTACAGCGTTTATTTATGTCCCGTCAAGCCACCTAAGCGCGAGCAGCTACGGAATCCCTGCTCAATGGATTTTCATTCAGCCGATCAGCGGCCGCACCTCAGTGGATATGCTTGCTCTGGCGCTTAACGTCTTCTGCTTTTATGTGCTGCTGCGGCTTGGACGAGGATTGTATCGCAATGTCTTCCAGTCCTCCGGGCAAAAACGGCAGGCAGAGACGTAACGAAAGGCTTCCGGCACGGACCGGAAGCCTTTTTTTCTGTTTGGCAGTTTCTCATAAATGCGGTCTGCTTCCTCATAACGAGCAAAAACCTCCTCGTAAACGACGTTTGCCTCCTCACATAGCGGCTTTCCCTGCTCATAAACGCCCTCCCCTCTGCGATTAGTCCCTTTCACTTGCGAATAACGCTCTCGAAGCAAAAAAACTGCCCGCAAAGGCAGTTTTTCATCTTATCCTGCTTTTCGTACAGCCTGTTCGGCTTGTTCGTAAAAGCGCTGGAAGTAGTCGTTTGTTTCGGCGACGATGACCTTCCAGAGTAGCAGCAGGGCGATCAGGTTCGGGATCATCATGAGTGCGTTAGCCATGTCGGCAAATGCCCAGACGGTCGCGAGGTTCGCGACGGTGCCGATGCCGCAGGCTGCGACGTAGACGACGCGGTAGCCCGCGATTCCTTTTGGTCCTGCAATGTACTCGAAGCATTTTTCCCCGTACACGTACCAGCCGACGATCGTCGAGAAGCCGAAAAAGATGACGGAGAAGGCAACGATGTATTCCCCGATGCCGCCGAGAACGGAGGCGAATGCTGCGCTTGTGAGCGCGCCTCCTTCTAAGCCGGCGTCATGAGTCACGCCGGACAGTTCTCCTCCGGACGGATCCCAGAAGCCGGTGATCAGCAGCGTGAGTCCGGTCATCGTACAGACGATGATCGTCACGATAAACGTTCCTGTCATCGCGACGAGCGCCTGCTTGACCGGATGATCGGCGCGGGCATTTCCGGCGATGAGCGCCGCCGTACCGAGCCCGGCTTCGTTGGAGAAGATGCCGCGCGCGACACCGTGGCGAATCGCTTCTGAAACCACGACCCCGAGGAAGCCGCCGGCCGCTGCGACCGGATTAAAGGCGTAGTAGAAAATCAGTTCAAACGCCGGAAGGATCATGTCCATATTCAGGATAAGGATGATCGTCGCTCCTCCCATATAAAGAAAGGCCATGATCGGCACGAAAAAGCTCGCGACGCCCGCGATGCGCTGAATGCCGCCGAAGATGATGACGCTCACGAGCAGAACGAGCAGCACGCCGGTCACCCAGTTTGGCATACCAAAGCTTTCATTTGTTACCCCCGCAATCGTATTGGACTGGACGCTGTTGCCGATGCCGAGCGCGGCAAACGCGCCGAACACGGCGAATGCGACGGCGAGCAGCTTAAAGCGGGGACCGAGCCCGCGTTCTATGTAATACATCGGTCCGCTGGAATATTCGCCGCGGCTGTTTTTGACGCGGTATTTCACCGCAAGCAGAGCCTCTGCGTATTTGGTCGCCATGCCGAGCAGACCGACGATCCACATCCAGAAGATCGCGCCTGGTCCCCCGAGCGTGATGGCGGTTGCGACACCGGCGATGTTGCCGTTTCCGATCGTCGCCGCAAGCGCTGTCATTAATGCTTTAAAATGACTGACGTCCCCTTCAGCCTTTTTGTCGTCCTTGTCTTCTTTCCCGAATCCGATTTTAAACGCGTACATCAGCTTGCGGAACTGCAGTCCGCGCAGCACAATCGTTAAAAATAAGCCTGTCCCGAAGAGGAGAAGCAGGCTCGGCGGTCCCCAGAGCACCGCGTTAATTGCATCAAGAATGTCCATCATCGCTGTCGTCCCCCTGTCTGCCGGCATATTTCCCGGCTCTCACACGTGTGTTATTCTATCATGGGGAAAACGGAATGCATTCGTACATATACACAATTTGAAAACGCTTCCGTTGTTTTCTCTCTACAAAGTCTTTTTTCCTGAAGCAGAACTCACCGCTTTTTGGAAATCGCGCATAAGGAAGGTGTCTCACCATGACCAACCACCCGTTCCACCGGGCGTTTGATACGTTAGAAGAATTTGTCGATGCGGTCAGCGCGCATCTGGAGGTGCCGGTGACGCTGGAGGATGCGAACCATCATCTGCTTGCCTACAGCTCGCACCATGACAGCACCGACGAGGCCCGGATCCGCACGATTATCAGCCGGCGCGTGCCGGAGAAGGTCATTAACCGCTTTTGGAAGGAAGGCATCATTCCGCGGCTGAACCAGCAGGATGAGCCGGTGATCATCGATCCGATTGATACGATCGGCCTCGGCCGCCGCGTTGCGGTATCGATCCGTCGCCGCGGCGAGGTGCTCGGCTACATCTGGGTGATCGATCAGGAGCGCCGCCTTGATAAAACAGCGCTGGAGGAGCTGCAGCTCGCTGCTTCCAAGGCCAAAAACCAGCTGTTGCAGCTGAACCGTCAGAAGCAGCGGCGCGAGCAGAGTCACGAGGAGCTTTTCTGGCAGCTGCTCACCGGAGAGGCCGGCAGCCATGACGACGTATGCCGCCTGCTAGAGCAGGCCTCGATTCGGACGCAGACACCGCTTGCCGTTGCCGCTCTTTATGCGGACGGACTGAACAACGACAGCTACCGGCGTCTCACGTACGCGCTGCAGACGACGCAACAGGTCGATATTGTGGTTCACACACAAGACGAGCAGCACGTTTACGTGCTCATCCGCCCGAAAACAAACGACTACGCCAGGGATGCGGCGAGCTTTGCGGCCTCCCTGCAGGAGCGGATCCAGGGAGAGGTCGCGCTATTTACCGGTATTGGCAGTTTCACCGAAGACTTCTCACGTCTTCCCGCAAGCCTCGAGGAAGCGGTAAACGTCGCGTCGATGAAGGCCCGCTTTCCGGATGAGCTCGCGGACGCCTGGTTTTATCACGAGCTCGGGGTCTTCCGCTACGTCGACATTCTCGAGCAGTCCGGGCTTCTTCCGGGCTTAAAGGAAAACCCGGCGCTCTCCAGGCTGAAGCAGTATGATGCGGAGCACGATTCGCACATGCTCGAGACGCTGTCTGTCTATTTAGAGGAAGATGGCAGCATGACGCAGGCAGCAGCAAGGCTGCACTGCCATATCAACACGCTCACCTACCGGCTGAAGCGGATCCAGGACATTTCCGGCGTCGATTTAAAGAACCCGATTCAAAAGCTCGGGCTTTACATGGATGTGAAACTGCTCACAGACGTTCGTTAATTTTCACAAACAAACGCTTACATGTTTTTTGATCCTCACAATGCGGAGTGCCCGCCCCACCCCCTATACTTGCGATAGAATCTGAGTCTGGGAGGGCGAATCCATGATTATTGGTATTCCAACAGAAATTAAGAACAGTGAAAACCGCGTCGCGATTACACCAGCCGGCGTGATGACGCTTGCCAAGCAGGGGCACACGGTGCTCGTACAGGCAGGTGCCGGTGTCGGCAGCGGCTTTGAAGATGCAGACTATCAGGCAGCCGGAGCAGACATGATCGCAGAAGCTGCGGACGTGTGGGCAAAATCGGACATGGTGATGAAGGTAAAAGAGCCGCTCGCATCCGAGTACGGTTATTTCCGCGAAGGACTGATCCTGTTCACGTACCTGCACCTCGCTGCAGAGCCGGCGCTTGCAGAAGCGCTGACGAAAAGCGGTGTGACAGCTATCGCTTACGAAACAGTGGAAGTAAACGGCACGCTGCCGCTCCTCACTCCGATGAGCGAAGTTGCCGGCCGCATGGCGTCCCAGATCGGCGCGCAGCTGCTTGAAAAGCCGAAGTCCGGGAAAGGCATTCTGCTTTCCGGTATCCCTGGCGTGAAGCGCGGCAAAGTGACGATCATCGGCGGCGGTGTCGTCGGAACGAATGCAGCCAAAATCGCAATCGGCCTCGGTGCCGACGTGACGATGATCGACTTGAGCGCGGACCGTCTCCGTCAGCTCGACGACCAGTTCGGCAACGACATTCAGACGATTATGTCCAACCCGCTGACAATCGCAGAAGCGGTGAAAGAATCAGATCTCGTCATCGGAGCGGTGCTTATCCCTGGTGCGAAGGCGCCGAAGCTCGTCACGGAAGAGATGATCGCGTCCATGAGCGACGGCTCGGTCGTCGTCGACGTTGCGATTGATCAGGGCGGCATCATTGAAACGGTCGACCGCATTACGACGCACGACGATCCAACGTTTACGAAGCACGGCGTCGTCCACTACACGGTAGCAAACATGCCGGGTGCCGTGCCGCGTACGTCTACGATCGGACTCACGAACGTCACGATGAACTACGCGCTGCAGATTGCCAATAAAGGCGTCTATCAGGCTGTAGCGGATAACAGCGCGCTCGCAAAGGGTGTGAACACGGCAAACGGCCGCGTCACGTACGAAGCAGTAGCCCGCGACCTCGGCTACGACTACGTCACCGTAGAAAAAGCGCTCGGCGCAGACGGAATTTTCGCGTAAAACGTGATATATTGGAGAGGGTGCCATCACCGGCACCCTCTTCTTTACGTTTACTCATTCGACTACATACAAAAAGGAGCTGAAAACGCATGGTTTCTCAGCGGACACGTGATCAGGAAAGGATGTCCACGATGAAGACAGACAGCTTTAGACAGACAACAGCCTCTATTTCCCTAAGCGCCATCGAGCAGAATGCCCGTGCGTTTCACAGCCATCTTTCCCCCGGCAGCAGCCTGATGGCAGTAGTGAAAGCAAACGGCTACGGCCACGGCGCTGTGGAAGCGGCAGAAGCCGCTCTCCGCGGCGGGGCGGAGTCGCTTGGCGTTGCGATTTTAGATGAAGCGGTTGCGCTCCGGAAGGCCGGCATCACCGTGCCGATTCTCGTCATGGGGCATACCGCACCGGAAGCGATGCAGACGGCAGCAGACCACGACATCGCGCTCACTGTCTTTGCCGATGACGCACGAGACGAAGCGCTCCACATCGCCGCAAGCGGTCAGCAAATCCGGATTCATTTAAAAATAGAAACCGGGATGGGCCGCATCGGTATCACGACGAAGGAGCAGCTGCTCGCGATCGCCGCGCCGCTGTTTAAGGCGGAACACGTGGCGCTTGACGGCATGTTCACCCACTTTGCCGAAGCCGATACGCCGTCTTCTCCATACACCGACGAGCAGTTTGCCCGCTTTCAAGCGATGGCTGCTGCCCTGGATGAGGCCGGGATAGCGATCCCTGTCAAGCACTGCTGCAACAGCGCCGGGACGATGCTGCATCCGGATAAGCACCTCGATATGGTGCGCGTCGGCATCAGCCTTTACGGGCTGCGCCCGGATCCGGAGATGCCGCTTGTGTTTCCACTCGAGCAGGCAATGACGCTTTCGTCGCAGATCGTGTCTATCCGCCGTCTCGACGCCGGACATACGATCAGCTACGGCCGCACGCATACGCTTACCGAACCGCGTGACATCGCAACGCTTCCGATCGGCTACGCCGACGGCCTTCCGCGGCTTGCTTCCAATCAGGCAACTGTTACCGTGAACGGCCAGGAGGCCCCGCTCGTCGGCCGCGTCTGCATGGACCAGACGATGATTGACGTGACCGGACTCAACGTGCGCGTGTATGATCACGTCACATTTTCGATTGACCAGCTCGCCGAACTAACGGGGACGATTAACTACGAAATCGTCTGCGGCGTGAGCCCGCGCGTGCCACGAGTATACGAATAGATGAAAAAGGCGGTTCGCCCGGGATGTCCCCGGCCGAACCGCCTTTTCTCTTTTCAGCTACCGCCGCTCCATCAGGTTGAAGCCGACGCCGGCGAATACGACGCTCATGAGCAGAAGAATGGAAGCCGACAATAGCAGGCTCTCCATCGACGCGCCGCCGTACGTGCTGCCGATGAGCAGGTCCATGCCGTGCTTAAGCGGCGTGAACGCGCCGATTTGCTGCAGCAGCGCAGACGGTACAATCTCAATCGGCCAAAAGGCGCCCCCGAGCATCGCAATGGTCACGCCGACTAATGGAATGACCGCGTCGAGCATTTTGTAGGATTTGACGAGGCCGCTCAGCAGGATACCGAGCGATACAATCGCGAGCACGTACGGGATCACGACGATAAGCGTCAGCCAGAAGCCGCCGTGAAAATCGACCTGAAACACGAAGCGGAACAAAAAGAGAATGATATACATCTGCAGCAAACCGAATAAAAACGCAAACAGCACATGGCCGCTGTAGAGCTGCAGCTTCGTGACCGGAGACAGAATCACCCGGTCCCACGTCCCTTCCTTTCGTTGCAGCACGATGCTGGAAATACTGAAAGCAACGGCGTAGATCATGAAAAAGAGCATGAAACCGAACAGAGGATGCAGCGCCGGGTCATACGGAAAACCGCCCTCGCTCCGGTCGATCTCGTAGCTGAAGCCGTACGTATCGACGCGATCTTGCCACGCTTCCAGATCGAGCACCTCTGCGACCGCTTCTTCTATCCCCTGTTCCCGGTAATAGCTTCTAAGCTCAGTCATTAAGAGCGCCGTCACCGGTGCTTCATACACTTGCAGAATGGCCGCATCTTCTTCGTTTAAGATCAGCCCGTACGGGGGACTGCTGCGGCGGATCCGCTCTTCCATCCGTTCCACTGAAGTCGGAAGCAGCACGATGTCATCGCCGGCGTGCGCTGAAAAGTCTTCGGCTGTTTCCGCGAGTGCCTCGTCGCTTAAGTCCTCACTCGTGACTGGTACGGTAAGCTGCCCGCCGCCTCCACCAAGGACCGCCGCGAACAAAATAGCGAGCAGCATGCTGCCGAAAAAGGCGAGCGGACGTCGGCGCATCGTACAGGCGTAGTGATACAGGACTGCTTTCATCTCAGACATCCTCCTTTCGCGGAAAAACAAGCATCGCAGCAGTAATACAAAGGATACAGAACGCGAAAATCGACACGAACATCGGGTAAATCAGCTCCGCACCGGCTCCACCCATCACCGCAAGCAGACTCTGCATCGCCGCCCCGTTCGGGAGCATGCGGCCGATGAACGCCATCGTCTCCGACAGCTGGCTGACGTTAAAGAAGCTGCCGCCGAGAAAGGCGAGGATCGTGACCCCGGCGCTTGCAAACAGCGCCGTCGCCTGCTCATTGCGGAGCCGGTAGTTGACGGCAGTGAGCAGCATCGCGAGCGAACCGACCGTCAAAGCCAGACCGAGCGCAATCACGGCGGTTAAACCGAGACTCTGAAACGAGACGCCGAACACGAGCGAGGAGAAGCTGAAAATGACCGTAAGCTGCACGAGCGCTAGCAGCACGCCGGCGCCGCCCTTGCCGGCAACGTACAGCCAGAGCGGCACGTTGGATGTAAGCAGTCGTTGAAACACGTACGTGCGTCGTTCCGTATGTGCGGTGCTTGCGAGAAACGTAGCCGTATAGAGCACGAACATGACGGCCATGCCTGCCGTGTAGTAATCAAAGGACGTGATGACGGAGCGGTTGTCGAGCTGGCGGGTCTCCACCTCCGTCTGCACCGCTTCCGGCACCGGCGTCCCATCCTGTTCGGCAAGATAGGCGGCTTCCTTCTGCCAGTTCAGCTCCTCAAAAAACGCCCCGGTGATGCCTTCAATAATGCCAAGCTGGCTGTCGACACGAGCGGTCACAGGCTCCGGTACCTCGTCCTGTAAAAACATCTGCTGCCACGTATCGACTCGGTAGCCTTCGTCAAACTCCCAGACGCCGGCAGCATCTTCCGGAACATCCGCGGCGTCGTCTATGATGCTTACCTCAAGCACTCCGTCTCCTTCCAGTGACTGAAGCATCTCCGTAAACATTTCGGGAACAGATACCGCCGCTGCTTCCTCCAGCAGTGTTTCCTGCATCTCAGGCGGCATGCCTTCTCTTTCCAGCACGTCCTGAAACTGCGCAAGCGACACGTCAAGCGGTTCTTCGATGACGACGGCAGCTTCCAGCTGACCGGCGCCTGCCGCACCCGGTGACGTCATGCCCTGCAGCGCGCTTCCTAAAATCGTAATGAGAATGACCGGCATCAGCAGCAGCGTGAGCAGCTCGCTCCGCTCCCGCAGCAGCTGTTTCACTTCCTTTACGAGCATCATTCCTAGCATATGCGTTTCCTCCTTACTGCCGGAGCGTCCGGCCGGTCAGATGCAGAAACACATCCTCGAGGCTCGGGGAGCGTACTTCTACCGACTTTAGCTCCACCCCGTTTTTTCGCGTCAGCTGAATGACCGTTTCCAGCACCGGAGCATCCTTTTTCGCGGCGATAACCGCCTCATGTCCGGAAACGTGCACGCGGGTAATATCGTCGCGCGCCTCCAGTGCTTCAGCAAGCTCATCGGCGCTCTGGTTGAGGGTGACGACGATGCTGTCTTCTTCCATGAGCATCGCCTTCAGCTCGTGTTTCGTGCCGGCGGCAATGATCTCCCCGTGGTCCATAATGTAGATCCGGTCGCACAAATACTCGACTTCCTCCATGTAGTGGCTCGTGTAAATAATCGTTATGTTCTTCGTTCGGTTCAGCTCGCGCACCGTTTCCAGAATGTAGCTGCGCGACTGGGGATCGATGCCGACCGTCGGCTCATCCATAATTAACAGCTCCGGCTCGTGTAAGAGCGCGACGGCGATGTTCAGCCGCCGCTTCATGCCGCCGGAATACGTTTTCACGAACTCCCCCGCCCGTTCGGTGAGTCCGACGACGTCCAGCACGTGTGCGACGCGCTCCTTCAGCTCGCTCCCCTTCAGCTTGTAGGCCCGTCCGAAAAAGCGCAGGTTTTCAAGCGCCGTCAAATCCTGAAACAAGGCGATCTCCTGCGGAACGACGCCGATCATGCGGCGGATATTTGTCCGGTCTTTTTTCACCGAAAATCCGCCCGCGTATATCTCCCCCTCCGTCGGCGTGATAAGGCTTGAGATCATCGAGATCGTCGTCGACTTTCCCGCTCCATTCGGTCCAAGCAGTCCGACGATTTCCCCCTTCTCAATGTACATATTCACACGGCTGACCGCGGTCCGCTCCTTGAATGTTTTCGTTACGTCCATCACTTCCAGCATGGCGCCCGCCTCCTTTATTATCTTTAGTTTACGGCCGCCTCACAGAAAAAGGACGTAGCTTCGGTCACCTCTTTTTAACCTGCACCTATGACCTCCGTCACAAAAAAATCCCGCATAGCAGAAAGCTACACGAGATGGTGGCGGATGGCGTATATGGCAAGCTGAGTCCGGTCGCGAAGCTCCAGCTTATCCAAAATCACCGAGATATGATTTTTTACCGTGCCGACCGATAAAAATAATTCTGACGCAATTTCCTGATTCGTACGTCCGTCTCCAACGAGCATGGTAATTTCTTTTTCCCGTTTTGTCAGCGGCACATCCGCTGGCTTTGGCTGCTCCCGCTTCATTAAATCAGGGATGATGCGCCCAGCCGTGCCTTCATCAATCGTGATGCCTCCCTCGATCGCCTTCTTCATGGCAGTGATCAGCTTTGCCGCATCGGCGTCCTTGAGCATAAAAGCCTTAGCCCCGCTCTCCAGTGCCTCAATTGCATAGGCGTCATCATCGAACGTCGTAAGCATGAGCACCGGCAGCTCCGGCTGGTGGCGAATCAACTCCCGGCATGCTTCCAGGCCGCTCTTTTCCGGCATGCGAATATCGAGTACGGCGACGTCGATCGCCGCTTCGGCACCTTTTTCGACCGCTTCCTGTCCCGTCGCTGCCTCCACGATAACGCGGAATTCGCCTGTTTCCTCGATCATCATTTTCAGTCCCTGGCGAACCATCTGCTGATCCTCTGCTAACAGCACCTGTTTCACGGGCGCTCCCTCCTTTCAAGCGGAAAAACGGCTTCCATCGTAAAGACGTCTCCGCCGTGCTCCCAGGCGAGCCGGCCGCCGAGTGCATCAAAACGCTCGCTTAAGCCTCTCAGTCCGCTTCCTGCCGGGCGATCTGTTTCCGGCGTCGTCCTGTTTTGCAGCGTGAGCACCGCCTGACGGCCGCCGCGGATCTGCACGTGCAGGCTGACGCTTCTCGTACGTCCGTGCTTCATCGCGTTCGTCATGCCTTCCTGGACGAAACGGTATACGGCGATATGCTGATCATTCGTAAACGGAGCCGATAAAAAGCCGTCTTCTGCCTTCCACTGCACTGTCATCTGCGATTCCCGCTCCAGCTTTCGGAGAAGATGCAGCACGGCATGCACACCGGCCGGCAGCTCTTCGCTGCGCATATGCCGCACTGCTTCGCGCGTCTGTTCCAGCGCTTCACCTGCGGTCGCTTCAATTCGCTCCGCGTGCAGCTGCTCCTCTCCTGCAAGCAACCGTTTTAAGACGCCTGCCTGCATGAGGAGCGCCGTCAGCTGATGGCCGACCGAATCATGAATATCGCGGGCGATCCGGATCCGTTCCTCTTCTCGGACCTCCTGTTCCTGCAGCTCCACGCTGCGGCGAAGCCGGCGGTTCTCCCGCTCCAGCTCCACGGCCGTCTGCTCCGCGGCGTGCGCCTTGGAGCGGTCACGCACGTACATCATCGTAAGCGCGGTGAGCGCCGTCGAAAGAATCAGGAACAGCAGCAACAGCTCCCAGACGAATACACCGGCAAAAAAGACCGGTATGAGAACAGAAGCGGCACCGGCTGCCGCTGTCAGCACCGGATATGAGTCATCAAGCATTGCTGCCGTTATGAGCGGCACCGCCATGAGCAGCAGCAGCGGGTCGCCCGCCGGAAGCAGCCAGCTCACAAGCAGCGCCCACGTCAGCTGGGCGGACACAATTGGGATCGTACGCACCGGCCAGAGCAGGAGCGAAAAATAGAAACCGAAAAACACGCTTCCGAGTATGTAAAAAACGGGCCGGTCAAACGGCAGCGGCACGGCTGCAGCGATGACCGCTGATACCGCAGCGAGCAGACCGGCATGCAGCAAAAAGAACCGCACCAAGACACCCCCTTCTGCTCTCTATTATAGCGAAGAGGCAGTGGTGCGGACAGAGACTTTTGGAAAAGGCTTCCGCATGTCTCACCGTCATATATGAAAAAGCTCCCGGATGCGTGATCCGGGAGCCGATTGCTTACAGGCGCTGCAGCAGTTCCTTATTCAGTTTATCCGGTTCTTCCACGTGCAGCCCGTGCCCGCTTTCTTCAAACGGTACGACGGTTACCGTCGGAATGCGCTGCTCCAGTTCTTCTGCGAAGCCGAACTCGCAAATCGCATCATGCCGTCCGTGAAAAATCGATACGGGAACACGGATGTGACCTGCTTCGTCGCGGAGGTCCTCATCGCGGAGCGCCGCTGCTGCCGAAATCGTCGCCTGCTTGGAGGCCCGCATGCTCAAATCAAACAGCTCCTGCTTTGCTTCCTCAGACACATCCTGGTAAAAGAAGTTGCCGCCGAAGTCCTGAAGCGCCTTCTCCCGGTCCTCGTCGATCGCCTCCATCAAGTCATCCACGTCTTCCTTTTCCATGCCGAGGCTGTAGCCCATCCGCTTCGTAAAGCTAGGCGCTGCGGGTCCGAGCAGAAACAGCTGCTCCAGCTGTTCACCGGCGTATTTCACCGCATAGCGGATCGCGACCGGACCGCCCATTGAAAAGCCGACAAGCGAATACTGCTCCAGCTCGAGCTCCTTCACGACCGCTAAAATATCCGAAGCAAACGTATCGTAAATGTAGTTCTCTTCCGGCTGATCGGAGCGGCCGAAGCCCCGCAGATCAATGCCGATATACCGATGGCCGTTTTCGATAACCGCCTGCTTCTGACGGTGGAACATCGCTGCGTTCAGCGGCCAGCCGTGAATAAAAATAACCGGCTTTCCGCTTCCTTCGTCCTCTACGTGCAGATGCACGCCGGGTGCTGTTTCAATTTGATGTGCCATGAACAGACTCCTTTCAATTCAAGGTGTATGGTGTCTGTTTCCTTCTCTTCACCCGTGTAAACGGCTCTGCGCAAAATACTGTATTTTTACAGATTAGTTTAGTACGTTAAGGGTAAAGTGTCTGAACAGGGGGGAAGAGCGATGCAGATAGTTTGGCTGAAGCGGGATTTACGGGTGCATGATCATCGTCCGCTCACAGAAGCGTGCCGCGCCGGCGGTCCGGTGCTGATCGTCTATGTTATCGAGCCGGAGCTCTGGCAAAACGGCGACCTCTCCGAGCGGCATGCACGCTTCATTGAGGAGTGTCTTGCGGAGATGCAGACAGAGGTGCGCAGGCTCGGCGGCGAGCTTTATACGGCCTGTACAGGGATGGTCTCCCTGCTCGAGCAGCTTGCCGAAGATGGCACGCCGCTTACACTGTATGCCCATGAAGAACACGGAACGCCTGATACATTTGCGCGCGACATGGAGGTGAGACGCTGGATGAAGGAGCGCGGATTTGCGGTTTATGAATATCCGTCCTTCGGCGTCACACGCGGGCTCCGGGACCGGAAGCAGTTTGATGAAAAATGGCAGGAAAAAATGCAGGCGCCGCTGCTCCCTGCCCCAGGCGCCATTCCGGCACCGCCGGCTTCCCTTCCAACCGTTCTGACGCGGCAGACGACGTTTCCGAAGCAGCTAGCTCTTCCCGGAGAAGCGATCCGCTACGGGCAGCAGGGCGGAGAATCACTCGGACTGGAAACGCTCGCTGATTTTCTGGAAAACCGCTTTTATCAGTACCGCAGTCATTTAAGCAATCCGATCTCCTCCTCGACGTCATGCAGCCGGCTGTCCCCTTATCTCGCCTGGGGCGCCCTGTCGTTTCGCCGTGCCTATCAGGAGAGCCTCCGGCGGCTCGCCCAGCTGCTGAATCCGGCGGATAGACGGCAGCTCGAAGCGTTTATCTCCAGACTCCACTGGCACTGCCATTTTATTCAGCGGCTTGAGGATGAACCGGAGCTGTCGGAGCGCAACATGAACCGCGCGTTTGACGCGATCCGTACCGACTGGGACGAGGACGCATACTCGCGCTGGACAGAAGGACGGACCGGTATTCCGTTTATCGACGCTGCGATGCGCTCGCTTCATAAGACGGGCTGGATCAATTTCCGTTCGCGGGCGATGCTCGTTTCATTTATTTGCAACACGCTGCTGCTCGACTGGCAGAAGCCAGCGCAGTTTCTCGCCCGCCAGTTTCTCGACTACGAGCCGGGCATTCACTACAGCCAGATGCAGATGCAGGCCGGCACGACCGGCTTTAACACGATTCGCATTTACAACCCGATTAAGCAGGGGCGGGATCAGGATCCGGACGGCCGCTTCATCCGCCGCCATGTTCCCGAGCTGAAGGAGTTTTCAGCCGATTTTATTCATGAGCCATGGAAGAGCCCGGTCTTTTTTCACAGTCAGTACTGCGGCGCCGTCGTCGACGTCATGGAGGCCAATCGGCGTGCACGCGAGGTGCTCTGGTCGGTCCGCGATTCCGAAGCAGGCGTAAAGGAAGCCGAACAGGGACTGAAAAAGCATGCTTCGAATACGAGACGAAAAGAAGCCTCCGCTAAAAAGCAAAAGCCTGCCTATGAGCAGCTGTCGCTGTTTGACATGGACGATGGATCGACAAACAAGTAACCTGTGGACAGGATGGTTCTCCACAGGTTATCCCCATATAATAAAGTTATCCACATTTTTTATCCACATATACACAGAGAACTCTGCCGTCATCCGTGTTCCCATCTGCTGTTTGAAACCGCTTTCCACTACGATTTTCCAGAAATCACTGTTCGCATCTTTAGAAATTCCTTATTTTACTAAAATGTCCTTGTGGAAAACTGTGTATAACATTGTGCACAACTCACGCTTCCACTTGAAACAATGCCGGTTTTCCGCAAATAAAACACGGTGCTTCTTTGTCTTCCATTTTTGTAAAAACGGGCGGAGGACCCCCGTCTGTCAACGTTTCATCCAATGCTTCCTCCACGTGATCGCTGCAGCTGTAAATCATGCTCTCCCTCCTTTCATTAGTTATCCACAGTTGTGTCTGTACCCGATTTATCCACGGGGATAACAAAAAAAGAGCCCGGAGACAGGTTATCCCCAGGCTCTTTCATTAAAATACCTGCTCGGAGAGGGTGATGTCTGTGGACTGCAGTTCCCCATTCCGGTAGAACGTGACTTCCATTGTATCGCCGATCTCCACTTCTGTATACAGGTAGCGGCGGAGCTCGTTTGCGTCACGGATCTCTTCTCCGTCAAGCTCCACGATCACATCGCCTTCTTCCATGCCGGCTTCCTGTGCCGGTGAATCCGGCTGCACGCCTTCAATATAGACGCCGCCTTTCACATCTTCAGGCAGGCCGAGCGTACTCTCCCAGTGGAAGGACGGGATCTCCTGCAGCGAGCGGAGGACGATGCCCATCTGCGGGCGCTGCACCTCTCCGTATTGCTCCAGGTCGGCTATCACAGGCTGCGCAAGGTCAGCCGGAATCGCAAAACCGATGCCTTCCACGGCATTTTGCGCGATCTTCATCGAGTTGATGCCGATCACTTCCCCCTGTATGTTGACGAGGGCGCCGCCGGAGTTACCCGGGTTAATCGCTGCATCCGTCTGGAGCACTTCCGCCTCCCAGTCCGGCTGTCCGTCGCCACTGATATCAACGGGGATGCTTCGTTCAACGGAGCTGATAATGCCGAGCGTAACCGATCCTTCAAAGGCGAGCGGATTGCCGATCGCAATCGCCGGCTCGCCGGCGCGAAGTGTATCCGACGTACCGAAATCTGCGATGGTCTCCACTTCCTCGGCGTCAATCGTCAGCACAGCAAGATCTGTCAGTTCATCCTCTCCAACAAATTCAGCAGGTATTCGTGAACCATCTGTAAGCGTCACGTCTACTTCCGTCTGCCCAGTGGACGCTCCTTCGATCACGTGCTGATTCGTCACGACGAACGCCCGGTCTTCTTCGATTTTATAAATGATGCCGGAGCCGGTGCCTTCGCCTGCAGGAGCGCCGAACATATCGCTGCTCTGATTCATGTTGACGATGCCGACGACAGCATCATGCACCCGGTCCACTGCTTCAGTCACGTCTGAATTATGTTCAATGCTGACTGATTCGACCTGCTCTTCTGTGTTTTCTTCGGCCGATTCCCCTGCTTCTTCGCTGCCCGGCCCCGCAGGACCGATATCATATGGCAAAAAGCCGGTCGATGAGAGCACGGGAATCGAAAACACGACGATCAATGCGCCGACTATTGCCCCGATAAAGCCGGCGATTCCTGAAGAGGCACCGCGTTTTTCTTTGCTTGCACGCGTGCCGCCATCATAGTAACCCATGTCAAAAACCTCCCCTATTTCATTCATCTGCGGTGACTGGTCATGCACGAGCGGACGCGCCGCTCTACTTATTATTTTAGTGAGCACGGGGCTTTTCGTCTATTTATACGCATCTTCTTCGATAATTTTCCAAAACCATCGGCAGGTTTTCCGTAATCGGCCCGATCGGCGGCGTTCTTTCTACACAAAAAAACCGCTGGACTTTACTCCAGCGGTGTCTCGTGATGCGAATCCGGTCAGTCGATGCGGCGGAGCTTCGTCGGAATCTCCGGGTCTGTGTCAAACAGCTTAAAATCCTCTCCCGGTGCCGCTCCCTCCAGCTCCATCGTCTGCTGAACCGTCATGCGTGCAAGATCCTTCATGTTGTTGTCCTTCGACAAGTGCGCGAGATAAACGTCCGCCCGGCGCCTACGGACAAGGTCAGCCAGGGCGATTCCCGCATCCTCGTTGGACACGTGGCCTTCGTCGCTTAAGATACGGCGCTTCACGCTCCACGGGTAGCGGCCCATCTGCAGCATGCCGACGTCATGATTGGACTCAAAGATAAGCACGTCTGACTCTTCAGCAGCAGCCATCATCCGGCTGCTGACATAGCCGGTATCGGTTAAGATTGTCAGCTTCCGGCCCTCGTGCATGAAAGAAAAGAACATCGGATCCGCTGCGTCATGACTGACGGTAAAGCTCTCCACGTCCACGTCTGCAAACGTCTCAATGCTGCCGGTTTCAAACAGGAACTGCTGCTCCGTTGAAACCGCCCCGATCATCGGCGCCATCGCTGCCCACGTTTTTTCGTTGGCATAGACGGGCAGGTTGTAGCGCCTCGCTAGAATGCCGACTCCTTTAATGTGGTCGCTGTGCTCGTGGCTTACGAGAATGCCGTCCAGCTCGCTGATGGAAAGTCCGGCATCGGCGAACAGCTTTTCTATTTTCTTGCCGGACAGTCCTGCGTCTACGAGCAGCTTCTGCCCCGGTGTTTCAATATAGATGGCATTGCCGGTGCTTCCGCTTGCCAGCACGCTGAATGATAAGCTCATCGCGCATCCCCCTGTTGTATACTCTAGCTCGTAATGTTCTGCACTTCCCCGGTGAGGGCGTTGACGAAAAACGGCTCGTCATCCACAATGACCCGCCAGACCGGAGCGTAAATTTGAAAGTTGGCGTCGACTTCCATCAAGTTGTAGTAGCCGATTGTGGCACTCGAAATCGTCGAATCCGTCCCAATGCCTACCTGCGGATCGTTGATGAGACGCTCGACGACCTGCATCGGCGTCAGCAGTTCTTCTTCCGCTCCCTGCTCGACAATCGTCAAGTAGCGCTGCGTATACGATACGATTTGTCCGCTGTCGTTCAGCTCAAGCACCACGTGGTAGCTGTCGCGCTCGTACTGGTCGATCATGCTGCCTTCAAACGTTTGATACAGTCCAATCAGACCTTCTTCTTCGTCGTAGGCGGCGAGCTGATATTCCTCTCCGCGGAAGACGTACTGCTGCATAAATGCCTCGGTGCTCGCAGACAGGTTCGCCGGAGAAAAGTTGTACGGTGAATCAAGCTCCGAATAGAGCGTCGTGCTGTCGATCAGCTCAATTTGCTGACGCTCCAGCGTCTGCTCCAAAAACGTGATGTCATCTTCAAACGAACGCTGCACGCCGGTGATCGGCGCTCCCGTCAGTTCTTCTTCCGTTTCCTCAAATTCAATCGTAATGCGCTGCTCTTCAATCTGGGAGTCGAGGGTCATCTGCTCGATTTCGTTGATGTCCCCGTGGCGCTGCTTTTCGGCCAGCTGATAGCCGAGAAAGATGTTGAGCAGCATAAACGTGACGATGAAAATCGTTTTAGTCCTGCTCCAGTCCATCCTCCAGCACCTCCTCTGTGACGCTTTCACTGTTCATATCCACTTCATGCCACTGGCCCCGGGCATAAACGAACCAAACCGGTTCAAATACGGCGATCGAATTCTGGCGGCTCATGCTGTACGCGACGCGCGCATCCTCCACGGTTTCCACCGGGAAAGTGGACATTTCCTCTTCAATATACGTTTCTACTTCACTGTACGGCGGCAGCTCCACGTTTGTGTCGATCTCAAACGGCCGCTCTTCCAGCTGAAACATCGGCCGCGAGTATTCGATAATTTCATTGCCGGACCGGGTGATGTCGATCGTGTAGTGGGAAGCACTGCCGGCGTTCGAATCAAATACCGGCATGCCCTGCACGTGCATCGTAAACGAGGCCCGGTCGTTGCTGCCTCCTTCACTCCAGGAGGTTGCATAAAAGTCGTCGGTCCAGCCGAAATGACCGTTAATGAACTCCTGGCTGGCTCGTACGATCGACTGCGTTGGCACTTGGGAGCCAGCAGTGAGATCCGGCCGGACATACTCCAGCACAGCGCCGCGGTTCGTCATGTCCATCATCCGCGTCCCGTCTGTATAGGAGCTGTCTTCGCCCTCCTGGAAATACTGGCGGACATAGTCCGGATCAGTAAAGAGCGTGTGGATAAATCCGTCCGGTGCGATATGCGTCGTTTCATACGTAAAGACGCGCTCCATCACCGGCTCCACCGGCAGGTAGCGTACCGGCTGAAAACTGGAATCGTCGCGCTCGTTTAACACGCGCGGCTCCACTTCCGTCTCTTCAAGGGCAATCCCCTGACTGAACGATTCGAGGTCAGAGACCGTCACTGAGGTCGGCGACTGGTACACCTCTTCCGCTTCCATATCGACAAAGCGAATCGCTACATCCGACGGGGTTCCCCCGCTCGTTTCCGTTACAATAATGCGGTCGACGCGATCGATTAAAATCATATCTTCGTCAATTCCAACAAGGTACTCCAGCCAGTCGCCTTCAAGCGGCTCATCAAAAATGAGCTCCATTCCATTGAAGGAACGGTTCACGCCCGGCGCATGATGGCTTCCGGTCAGCTCCATTTCCTCCAGCTCAAATTCCTGCAGCGTCTCCATGATCTCCAAATAGTTGTCCCCGGCCGGATGCACCCAGCTGCGGTCGCTTCCGCTGTGGCTGATGACCTGAGACGGATACAGCAGGTCTGTAAACGACTTCGTTTCCCCAATGTCTTCAATTTCAATATAGGAGTTATCCCCCTGATCCAGGACATTGTATGCCGGCTGATACGTCGACACGAGATAAGTCAGCACAACACTCGTTAAAATCATGGCCCAGAGGACAAATGTTTTGACGTTCTCGATAAACGGCATTACTGCGTCACCACCTCCTGGGCGTACGGCAGACTGAAGGAGAAGGTGGTGCCTTTGCCCCATTCACTGCTGACCCAGATATTTCCTCCGTGTGCCATCGCAATTTCCTTCGCAATGGCGAGACCGAGACCAGTGCCTCCGAGGTTGCGGGACCGCGCCTTGTCGACACGGTAAAACCGGTCAAATACGTGTGGAATGTTTTCTCTTGGAATGCCGACCCCTTCGTCTTTCACGCTGACAACAAGCCGCTCCTGCTCCTGCTTGAGCGATACGTTAATCGTACCGCCTTCCGGTGAGTACTTCACAGCGTTGGAAACGATGTTGTCCATCAGCTGCATCAGCTTATCCCGGTCTCCCTGCACGGTGATTTCCTCCTCCGGAATCCGCCGCTTGAACTGAATGTCCTGATTTTTCGTCGTCATCTCAAACCGGTCAATGACATGATTTACGAGCTGAGGCGCGTCAATTTCCGCAACGCTCACACTGTAGTCCTTGCTGTCCATCTTGGAAAGCTGGAGCAGGTCGTTGACGAGGCGAATCATCCGGTCCGTTTCATTCGACGTCACTTCCAGAAACTGCGGTGCAATGTCCGGATCGTTTATGGCGCCGTCCTGCAGCGCCTCCAGGTAGCTCTTCATCGACGTGAGCGGCGTGCGCAGCTCGTGCGAAACGTTGGCAACGAATTCGCGACGTTCTTCTTCGACGCGCTCCTGTTCCGTGACGTCGTGCAGCACAGCGATCAGGCCGTTCTCTGCTCCGTTGTCTCTCTCAATCGTCGAGAAGTTGGCCTCGATGATCATTTCTTCCTCCTGCGCGTCGAAGTCCAGCAGCAGCGGGTCCTGGAACCGGTACAAGTCGTTCAGCGTCATAAACTTGTCGAGTCCGAGCACGCTGGTGACATCCTTGCCTGCGAGCTCCTCCTGCCGCTTGCCGAAGATTTCCTCCGCCCGGCGGTTCACGAGAATCACATTGCCGTTCCGGTCGGTCGCGATGACGCCGTCGGTCATGTACATAAGTACCGAGGCGAGCTTGCGCCGCTCCCCTTCCGTTGTCGCGTGCGCTTCCTGCAGCTTATCAGTCAAATCGTTAAACGTTTCCGCAAGCTGACCGATCTCATCATCCCCGTATACGTTTACGTAGCGGGAGAAATCCCCCTGGCCCATGACGACCGCCTGCTCTTTCATATCAACGATCGGACGGGTAATTGTCCGGGATAAAAAGATACCAAGTGCAGCAGTCAGTCCGAGCGCGATAAACGTCCCGGCGTACAGAATCTGGCTGATATCGTTGATTTGATCGTACATTGCCTCCATCGATGCACGGATGTAGACTGCCCCGACGACTTCATCGGCGTCGGAGGTGACCGGAAGCGCCATGACGAGCGTCCGGTGATTGTTCAGGGAATTGAGCATAATCTCTCCTTCGGTATCCTCAATTCCGAGAAGCGCCTGTTTGACACTGAGCTCCTGCGCCCGCTGTCCCGTTACACTTTGCGCAGGGTTGGTCGAAGCCACCACTATGCTGTTCTGATCAATCACTTCCACATCCGCGGTTTCCATGTTAAATACGTCGCTTCGAAGCAAGGCGGAAACCCGTGCTTCCAGTGATTGATCCTCTTCCTCTTCTTCCGCTGTCAGCTCCTGCTCGACGTTATAGGCGAGCAGTCCGGCCCGTTCATTCAGCGTATCGCGGAAGTTGCTTTCCAGCTGTCCTTCCAGCTGCTGCGTGAAATAAACGCCGATGACCTGCATCGCGATGAGAATGAGAAGCATATAAATGACCACGATCTTGACGTGGATCGATTTATAAAAACGAATTTTTTTCATGTTCATGCATTAACTCTCCTGATCTGCCTGCCTTAAGTAATAGCCGACTCCCCGCCGGGTAATGATCCACGTCGGACTGCTCGGATTATCCTCTACCTTTTCACGCAGGCGGCGCACGGTTACGTCCACGGTGCGGACATCCCCAAAGTAGTCATAGCCCCAGACAGCCTGCAGCAAATGCTCCCGCGTCATCACTTGGCCCAAATGACGGCCGAGGTAGTAAATCAGCTCAAACTCACGGTGAGTCAGTTCAATCGGCTCTCCGCGCTTCGTCACGAGATAAGCATCCGGCTGAATCAGCAGCGGTCCGATCTCGATGTTTTTCGTATCGGTATCGACTTCCTCCGTCTTCTGCTTGCGGCGCAGGTTTGCCTTTACCCGCGCGACAAGTTCACGCGTGCTGAACGGCTTCGTGACATAATCATCCGCGCCAAGCTCCAGTCCGAGCACTTTGTCGATCTCCGAGTCTTTTGCCGTCAGCATGATGATCGGCATATCGTACGTTTTGCGAACTTCACGGCACACTTCCATGCCGTCTTTATATGGAAGCATAATATCGAGCAGAATCAGTGCGGGCACGTGCTCTTTTACGAGCTCGACCGCCTGATTGCCGTCATACGCACAGACGACATCAAAGCCTTCCTTCTCCAGTCCAAATTGTAATATATCAGCGATTGGTTTTTCGTCATCTACAACAAGAATCTTTTGCTTGTCCATACAGAACCCTCCTGTTTGTCTGCATTCCTTCTTCATTCTATCACAGATACCCGCAAGAATATATTTCCCGCCGGCGTCTGGTATTTCCCGGGAAATACTAAAAAACCGCACTGAAAAGCGCGGCCGATACCAGCATATACAAAAAAACTATCCTGCGCCGTTGCGCGGATAGGGATTGTGGATGGTGGTGCTGGCCAGAGGACTTGAACCCCCAACCTACTGATTACAAGTCAGTTGCTCTACCAATTGAGCTAGGCCAGCATAAAAAGTGGTGGCTCGGGACGGAATCGAACCGCCGACACACGGATTTTCAGTCCGTTGCTCTACCGACTGAGCTACCGAGCCAATTTATGCAAAAAAAAATGGCGGTCCCGACGGGAATCGAACCCGCGATCTCCTGCGTGACAGGCAGGCATGTTAACCGCTACACCACGGGACCATTCTTTCAGACCAGCTATCATATGTAAATTGGTTGCGGGGGATGGATTTGAACCATCGACCTTTGGGTTATGAGCCCAACGAGCTACCAGACTGCTCCACCCCGCGGCATTAAGAGTGCGGTTGTTGTGAACCGCAACAAAATTTATTATACGCTGCTCCTATTCAGAAGTCAACGGTTTTTTTCTGCAGATAAGCGGCGAATCTTTTCGTCACCTTCGGCCTCCGTCTGCGGTCACTTACCAGAGTAAGCTCCCTTGCCTTCTCCCTTGCTTCCTCAACCTTCTTGCTTCTCTGCAGAAAAAGGATTGGAATGCAGCGAATCTTTCTTTATCTAGTGGCTTCTGGAAAGGATCCGATTTGGTGAACGGCGTCGCATGAAAAAAAGTGCGGGCATCCCACAGCTTCTGCGAAAAAATAAATGGTGACCCGTACGGGATTCGAACCCGTGTTACCGCCGTGAAAGGGCGGTGTCTTAACCACTTGACCAACGGGCCACGTTTGCATGCCGCCTTTGCGACGTATTTTATAATACCATCTTTTTTATACCGCCGCAATATGTTTTCACTAAAAAGTTTTGCCACGGAGATCTTGCATCTGCTCCTTCAGCTAAGAATCCGGCAAATACCCCCGCCCGTCAGATACATCATCTGTCGGGCGGGGGTGCTGGTAACTAGGCATGAGCTGCTCACGCTCGGTTAAATGATGCCGAACAGATCAAGGTAGACGCGAATGGCAAGACCGCATACAAGCAGCATGACGGCTCCGTAAGCGATATTTTCGCGGAGGCTGTTTGCCTTATCTCCAAGCTCTTTTCGTCTCGTACAGAGCCACCAGATAGCTCCAACGACGATTGGCAGCAGCAGGCCGTTTAACGCCTGGGCAGTCATGATCATTTCAACTGGCGCGCCGCCAAAGAAGAAGACGACAACGATCGGCAGCACGGCAGCGATGGTAATCATAATCCGGTTCGGAAGTGCTTTCACGCTTTCTGTCGTTCCGGTAGCCTGGCCAAACAAGTGCGGCTGCACCGTGATGTTAAAGAGACCCGAGGAAAAGCCGGCCGCAAACAAACCGAGTGCGAAGAGAACGCCTGCGTACTGTCCGAGAAGCGGCGTCAGCTGATACGCCATATCGCCGGCGC
Organism: Alkalicoccus luteus; assembly: GCF_052061695.1. Classification (NCBI taxonomy): domain Bacteria; kingdom Bacillati; phylum Bacillota; class Bacilli; order Caryophanales; family Bacillaceae; genus Alkalicoccus; species Alkalicoccus luteus. Next base: position 35,562 of record NZ_JBPZEY010000010.1, on the reverse strand, counting down.
CGGTGATTTCCGCCCCGGTCAGGTAAATCGTGCTGCCTGCGCAGATCAAAATGGAAACGGCGATCACAGCTGCGATTGTCAGATTCGTCCGCAAATCAAAATACGACAGCTGCATCTTTTTTTCAGTGGAAAGAGTCGTATTATTTTCATATTTCCTCTTAATAAACGCTGACAGACCAAGCGCAGTATTCGGCGGCAGTGTCGTTGCAATCAGTGCGAGAATGAGCCAGTAGTTCGCTTCCGGCACGTTAAAGGAGAAGCCGGTCGTTGCCACATCAGTGATGCTCGGTCCGGCAACGAATACGGTGAGAACAAATGCGCCGACCATCGTACCGATGATGATGCGGTTAATGTTTTCAATCAGCCGGTACACGCCGACCCAGGCAATAATCAGCGCCATAAAGGCCAGAATGGACACCCAGCCGACAATCGATACGGCCGGCAGAAAGAAGTTCAGTGCCAGGGCGGCTCCGATAAAGTTACCTGCCTGAAACGCAACCGCACCGAGCAGAAGCGCAACGTACACAGGAATGGATACTTTCTTTCCCAAGTAGACGCGGATGCCATCCATGGCGGACATCCCGGTCTGGAGCGTAAACTTTACGATTGGACGCTGAAAGTAGTAGGCAGCGATACAGGCGAGAACGAGCACCCACATCACTTGAAAGCCGTAAGAGGCACCGGCCACCGAAACGGTTGTTACTGTACCTGGCCCGATAATACAGGCTGCTACAATGGCACTCGGCCCGAGCGATGCCAGTCGTTCCTTCATTGTCAATGGTGCTTCGTTGGCTGTCTGCTGCTCCACAAGGACATCTGTCATTCGCTTTTGCGCTTCGATGATCATACACCTCTCTGTAATAGGATTACGTATAGTAAACCATGGACAATAAGAGGATGCAGGAAGTTCGGCAGATTCGCTGACAAACAAATTTTCTGAAAAATCTTCCAATTTACTACTTTATGATTGATTTACGTGCTTTTCACTTTCCGTTTTGTATCTTCTGCAGAGATAAGAAAAAAAGCCCGTCAGGACACCTGACAGGCTTCTTGCATCGTTTTCGAATTTAGGCGGATCAGCCGAATACGCCGCGGACGAGGTTCGTCTGCTTGCGGTCCGGGCCGACGGAGAAAATAGAGAGCGGAATTCCTGTAAGCTGTGAAATGCGCTCTACGTAGTAGATGGCGTTTCTCGGCAGTTCATGCAGAGAACGGACACCGGTGATATCTTCTTCCCAGCCTGGCATCTCTTCGTATACAGGCTCACACTCAGCGAGCACCTTCAGGCTTGCCGGGAAATGCTCAATGATCTCACCGCGGTACTTATATGCGGTACAGATCTTCAGCGTTTCAATGCCTGTCAGCACGTCGATGGAGTTAAGGGAAAGATCAGTGATGCCGCTCACTCGTCGAGCATGGCGCACAACGACACTGTCAAACCAGCCGACACGGCGCGGACGTCCGGTCGTTGTCCCATACTCATTGCCGACTTCACGAATCTTGTCGCCGACGCTGTCCTTCAGTTCTGTCGGAAATGGGCCGTCGCCGACGCGTGTCGTGTACGCTTTCGATACCCCGACAACATGGTCGATCTTCGATGGGCCAACGCCGGAGCCGATTGTCACACCGCCTGCAATCGGGTTTGACGAGGTGACGAACGGATACGTTCCCTGATCGATATCGAGCATCACGCCCTGAGCACCTTCAAACAGCACGCGGCGCCCGTCATCAAGACCGTCGTTTAAAATAACAGACGTATCTGTCACATACTTCGCGATCTGCTGCCCGTACTCGTAGTATTCGTTTAGAATATCTTCTTTTTTGCATCCTTCTGTTTCATAAATGCGCTCGAGTACGCGGTTCTTTTCACGCAGATTTATCTCAAGCTTTTCCTCAAACGTTTCCCGGTCGAGCAGATCCACGATGCGGATACCGGTACGTGCTGCTTTATCCATGTAAGCCGGGCCGATTCCTTTGCGGGTCGTACCGATTTTATTGTCGCCTTTGCTCTCTTCTTCTGCAATGTCGAGCTTCAGGTGATACGGCAGAATGACGTGTGCCCGGCTGCTGATGCGCAGGTTGTCAGTCGAAACTCCGCGCTCGTGCAGGTAGGCAAGCTCTTCCACGAGCGCCTTTGGATCGATGACCATTCCGTTTCCGATCACACAGATCTTATCTTTGTAAAAAATACCTGATGGAATCAAATGAAGCTTATACTTCGTATCGTCAAATACAATCGTATGTCCGGCGTTGTTACCTCCCTGATAGCGCGCGATCATTTCCGCGCGTTCGGAAAGATAGTCCGTAATTTTTCCTTTTCCTTCGTCTCCCCACTGCGTTCCTACAACTACTACCGATGGCATGGATGGAGCACCTCCAACTTTCGTTAACATTTATTCGTTCTTCCATTAGAGCCATCGTCAGTTTATCAGTTTGCTCCGCTTCCGTCAATACAATTACCGAACGTTCCTGATAGATAAAACATCATTGTTCGTCAATCGAGATTTTTGTGAACGGCAGCTGTCGCTTCATGTAAACATCTATTGTGGTGAACAGTTTTTCAAATAACGAGCCTACCCTTTCACCAACAAGCGCAGCAGTTGAAGACCGTCTGACGCGCAGCCTCCATAACAGCTGATCCAGCGTGGATAAGTAATTGGAATTGCTGTCAGCAGAAAGATCGATGCATTCATATAAAGGAGCCCGTTTAAAATAGTATGTAGTTCTCCTGATGGAATCAGTTGAGCAAGTATGGAAAAGAAGCCAGCAGCTAAAAGAGATAAGAGAGGACCTCCCAGCAATGCAGTCAAATGTTGACGCTTATTTATATATTCCCATTTACAAAAGCCCGCGTAAGACCAGCTTAAATAAAATTGAAGTTTTCCTAATTGAAACGACCGTTTGCGGTTGTCATTCCAATTACCAAGATAGATTTGTGCCTTGGAATGAGAAGCACTGATTGCCCCAAGACCGTGCCCAGTTTCATGCAGAAATACAGATAGTGGAATGCCGACTACGAAAAGGACGGCTATTGCTAGCATTTTCGTCATCTCCTTACCGAATCAACTATCTATGAAAAACTCACTTTCTATATTAACATATAATTCCATTTAGAATGTCTTCTTTGATGCTGCAATACAGTAACATCGTGCTGTTCAGCATTTAAACCCCGGCGGAAACCGGATGCGGTTCCGAAAACAAAAAAGCCGCCGTTTTACACGGAGGCTCTTTGCTCGCTGTTGATACATGAAACCGGTCATGCACCTGGCGGCATGTCGCTTTCGTCGTGGCGGCGTTCGAGGTTGACGAATTTGTTGAATTCTTTTACGAACGCGAGCTCGACGGTTCCGACCGGACCGTTACGCTGTTTGGCGATGATGATCTCAATGATATCCTTCTTTTCCGATTCCTGATCGTAGTAGTCATCGCGGTACAGGAAGGCGACAATGTCGGCATCCTGCTCGATGCTTCCGGATTCCCGGATATCAGACATCATCGGCCGTTTATCCTGACGGGATTCCACGCCTCGGGACAGCTGGGAAAGGGCGATGACGGGCACTTCCAGCTCACGAGCCAGACCCTTCAACTCCCGGGAAATCTCAGATACTTCCTGCTGGCGGCCTTCGCTGGAGCGGGCGTCGCCCTGAATCAGCTGCAGATAGTCAATCATGATCATGCCGAGCCCGGATTCCTGCTTAAGCTTTCGGCATTTGGAGCGGATCTCTTTCACTTTAATTCCCGGAGTATCATCGATGTAGATGCCTGCTTTCGAGAGCGAGCCCATCGCCATCGTCAGACGCTGCCAGTCCTCATCCTCAAGGCGTCCGGTACGCAGACGCTGGGCGTCGATATTGCCTTCTGCGCAGAGCATACGCATGACGAGCTGATCGGCGCCCATCTCGAGACTGAAAATCGCGACGTTCTCATCCGTTTTTGTCGCCACGTTCTGCGATATATTCAGCGCGAACGCGGTTTTACCAACCGATGGACGTGCGGCGACGATGACGAGGTCGTTTTTCTGGAATCCGGCTGTGATCCGGTCCAGTTCCACAAACCCTGTCGGCACACCGGTCACTTCCCCGGCTGTGTGCTGAAGAAGCTCAATCTTATCAAACGCTTCGATCAATACGTCTTTAATGTCGACGAATTCACCGGACGACTGGCGTCTGGAGACGTCGAGGATCGATTTTTCTGCCTCGTTTAAGATCGCATCGACTTCATCTTCTGCTGAATAGCTTTCAGAAGCGATATTGGTCGCTACCCGGATCAGCCGGCGCAGCAGTGACTTTTCCTCTACAATCTGCGTGTAATAGTGCACGTTCGCCGCCGTCGGTACGGTATTGGCGAGCTCGCCAAGGTACGACACGCCCCCGACCTCCTCAAGCCAGCCGCGCTGGTTGAGGTCATCGATGAGCGTCACAAGATCCACCGGCTCCCCTTTATCAGAGAGCTCGAGCATTACTTCGTAAATGCGGCTGTGCTGCACGCGGTAGAAGTCCTCCGGCATGAGCCGCTCGGAGGCGGTGACCAGCGCCTGGGGATCAAGAAAAATCGCACCAAGCACAGCCTGTTCAGCTTCTATATTCTGCGGCGGTGTCCGGTCCGTGAACAGTTCGTTCATCATAATCCCCCGTTTCCAGGCTTCGCCCTAGGCTTCTGCAACGTGTACTTTAATGACCGCCGTTACTTTCGGATGAAGCTTCAAATTGACGTTCGTATAGCCAAGCGCGCGGATCGGCTCGTTCATGTCGATTTTGCGCTTGTCGATCTTATAGCCGTCTTTTTTGAGCTGATCGGCAATTTGTTTGTTCGTCACAGCACCGAAGAGACGGCCGCCTTCACCGGCTTTAGCGGAAAGCTCGACTGTTTTTTCCTCCAGCTCGTCCTTCAGCTTTTTCGCATTTTCCAATTCCTGCTCTGCCTGACGCTCTTCGCTCTCTTTTTTCTTCTCAAGCGACTTCATGTTGCCCTGATTCGCTTCGAGCGCGAGGTTGTTCTTCAGCAGATAATTGCGGGCATACCCGTCTGGTACGTCCTTAATGTCGCCTTTTTTTCCTTTTCCTTTTACGTCTTTCAGGAAGATGACTTTCATGCTGATTGTCCTCCTTTAAAATACTCATCTATTTTTTCTTTAAGAAGCGTTTCTGCTTCTTCCTCTGTCATATTTTCCAGCTGCGTGGCTGCGTTCGTCAAGTGTCCGCCGCCGTTCATTTTTTCCATAATCACCTGGACGTTCACCTCGCCGAGCGATCGTGCGCTGATGCTGATCCGACCATCGTCCATTTTAGAAATAACGAAGGAAGCGATGACGTTGTTCATCGTCAGCAGCGTATCCGCTGCCTGAGCGATGAGCACCTGTCCGTACGTTTCGTCCGAATAGCCGAGCGCAATCGCCACGCCGCCTGAATAAATGTGCGCCTGCTCAATCAGCTTGGACCGCTTCACGTAGTGATCGAGATCTTCCTTCAGCAGCTTTTGGACGAGCGTCGTGTCTGCTCCGCGGCTGCGGAGATAAGCCGCCGCGTCAAACGTACGCGAGCCGGTGCGGATCGCAAAGCTTTTCGTATCGACGATGATTCCGGCAAGAAGCGCTGTCGCCTCAAGCGTATTGACCTGCGGCTGACGAGGCTGGTATTCCAGCAGCTCGGTCACGAGCTCTGCCGTTGAAGAAGCATACGGCTCCATATACACGAGCACCGCGTCGTCGATGAAATCCTCCCCGCGGCGGTGATGGTCCACAACGATGGTGCGCTCCACTTTATCAAGCAGCCGTGCTTCTTGAACGAGCTTTGGCTTGTGCGTATCCACGACGATGAGCAGCGTTCCGTTTGTAACTTCTTCCCGCGCCTCATCCGGTGAAATGAATCTGGCCCAGAGGGAGCGGTCTTCTTCGACTTCCTTCAACAGCTTTTTGACGCTCTGATTGATATCATCCGGGTCAAGTACGATATAGCCGTCCTTATCATTGGCTTCGGCAATTTTCAGCATGCCGATCGCCGCCCCGATTGAATCCATATCCGGATTTTTATGCCCCATAATAAAGACCTTGTCGCTTTCGCGGATGAAGTCACGGACGGCATGAGAAATAACTCGGGCCCGGACTCGTGTCCGTTTTTCGGTCGCGTTGCTTTTTCCGCCGTAAAAGCGGACTTTCCCGTTCCGTTCTTTGATCGCAACCTGGTCGCCGCCACGGCCGAGTGCCAGATCGAGACTCGACTGGGCAAGTGCGCCAAGCTCGCGCAGCGATGGATCCCCGCTGCCGATCCCGATGCTCAGCGTGAGCGCTACTTTTTCTTCCTGCGTATTTTCCCGTATTTCATCGAGCAGCGTAAACCGGTCGGCTTCCAAATCGGCAAGCGTGCCTTCATTAAAGACGGCAATAAACCGGTCCGATGACGTACGGCGGATTAAAATGTCGTGCTCGCGCGACCACTGTGTCAGCGCTTCGGTTACATGGGAAAGAAGCCGGCTTCGCAGCTGGTCATCCATTCCCTGGGTGACTTCATCGTAGTTGTCGAGGTAAATAAACGCGAAAACCGTCTTCTCGCGCTTAAATTTTTCTTTCACTTCCTGCTCTTCGGTCGCATTCGTAAAGTAAAGCAGGCGCTCATCCGGTTCATGGCTGATCCGGTAGTTTTCGCTGCCCACTTTAATAAAGAAGGACCGCTTCTCTTCATTGACAAGCTCCAGAAGTTCTCCGGAAAGTTCATCCAGAGAAGCGCCGGTCAGCTCTTCTTCGGTGACGTGCTGCATATACGGGTTCGTCCACTGAATCATTCGCTCTTCGTTGTACAGAAGCATACCAACAGGCATTTTCGTCACTGCCTTCTCCCCCGCCTTGTTGACGCGGTAGGTCAGTGTGGATATATATTCAGCCAAATCGCGTTCGAACTGAATCCTCGCTCTGATCACGACAACCCCCATGATAGCAAGCAGCACAAATCCAGCCGTGCCGAGGCGCCATTCAAAATACATAAGGGCAGCGGAAGTCAGAGCCGCGATGACAGCCAGCAGAATGACGTGATAGCCATGCCACCGCTTCATGAGGAATTTGGGCATTCTACACAACTCCTACCTCTGCGATTGTAATCGCGTTCTCAAGTCAAAACCTAAATCAATTATACCTAAGATTCGTATAATAGGAAGCATAAACGGGAAAACTACCATCGTCAGCGTAATCAAGACCGGCAGCACAATGCTGAGCCGCTTGAGATGAAAAAAGAAAAACAGAAAGGCGATTCCCTGCACCACCATCAGCAGCCCCATCACGGCCATCAGGTTTTCCGAGAGCAGATTAAGCGTGCCTTCCCCGCCTTCACTTCTATTGATAAAAGAGAGGATAAGAACGATCAGGTAATACCAGATAAACGACTTCGGCAGGCTCCATTCCCGGAGCGGAGGAAATCCCGGTATGTCTGCACTCCGTTTGCGGAGCATCCAGGCCGATGTCAGCTGGGTGATGAGGGCGACGATGCCTCCTGTGATGACCATAATTGCCGGTACGATCACGCTCAGTCCATCTATGAACGCCATCATCAGGTCGACTGCTTCCTCTTCTTCGGCAGGATCCAGACCGAGCACGCCGCCAGTCGAATCAAGCGATTCCTCCATCACCGTCTGAAATTGGCCGACAGGATCGGCATCCGTCAGCGCCATAACGCCGGCATACGTGAGCACAATCCCGCCAATGATGCTGAGAGCGGCTCCGGCGTAAACGCCGAAAGCGGGTTCACCGCGGCGGTACAGCTCGCCGATCACAATCCCGGAGATCATAAAGAGCAGCAGAACCGGCGGCGCAAGCGGACCGATCAGCAGCAGTAGAATGGTAAAAGCAGCGAGCGCCGACACGGATCCTGCTTTCCAGCCGTATTTATATGTAAACAAGACGAGTGGAATCGGCAGGAAAAAGATCAGGACAAGCAGCAGAAACGGAATAAGCAGTGAAGCAAAAACGAGAGCGGTAAAGGCAAGTGCTGCGACTGCCCCGTCTTTTATTATATGTTGATCCATCATCGGGCACCTTCTTTAGTCCAAGCAAGTAATAGTTGCACATCCGTTAGTTTACCATGTAAAAGGACCTGTACTCAAAAAGAAAGAGCACAAGCCGACCACACGGCAGAAATGAAAGAAAACCCCCGCTATGAACAGTCATAACGAGGGTCTTACCAGTCTTTACTCTGTGACGAATGGAAGCAGTGCCATTGTGCGTGAACGCTTCACTGCAGCAGTAAGCTGACGCTGATACTTGGCAGAAGTTCCTGTCACTCGGCGAGGAAGAATCTTCCCGCGCTCAGAGATAAACTTCTTCAGAAGCTCTGTGTCCTTGTAGTCAATTTTCTTGATCTTGTTAACGGTAAAGTAACAAACTTTACGGCGTCTTGGTCGACCACGACGTGCCATGATGCAAAACCTCCTTTAGGTTTAGTGATTATAGGGAGCCGTATTAGAACGGCAGATCGTCATCATCAATATCGATCGGCTTGCCTTCACCGGCAAACGGATCATCATTGGATGGACCTTGACCGAAACCGCCGCCTGAGGAGGACGATGTCGAAGATCCCTGACCGGCACCAGCCGGACTTCCGTAGCCCTGCTGATCCTGTGGAGCACCGTAGGACTGCTGGCCGCCTTGGCCGCCTCCCTGGGATCCACGTGGTTCTAAGAACTGGACGCTGTCTGCGACAACTTCTGTCATGAAAACACGACGGCCTTCATTGTTATCAAAGCTGCGCGTCTGAATGCGTCCTTCCACACCTGCCAGACTGCCTTTTTTCAGGTAGTTGGCCACGTTTTCAGCCTGTTTTCTCCAAACTACTGTGTTGATGAAGTCCGCTTCACGGTTTCCCTGCTGATTGGAGAACGGTCGGTTCACAGCAAGTGTGAACGTCGCGACTGCAACTCCGTTCGCTGTGTAGCGAAGCTCGGGATCTTTCGTAAGGCGGCCGACTAGGACAACGCGGTTAATCATCCGGCATTCCTCCCTGCATGGTGGTTTCGGTCAAACGTATAATTAGTCATCCTCGCGGACAATGATCGAACGCAGGATGTTGTCGTTGATAGAGCTGAGTCGGTTAAACTCGTCGAGAGCCGTCTTTTCAGCCTTTACCTGAAGAATAACGTAGTAGCCTTCAGAAAAGTCCTGGATCTCGTAGGCAAGTCGCTTTCTGCCCTTTTCCTCTGTCTCCGTAACCTCTGCGCCGTTGTCTGTCAGGATTTTATTGAAACGCTCAACAGTTTCCTTTGTCTGAGCTTCCTCGATATCCGGACGTACAATGTACATAATTTCATAATTGCGCATGTGATGTCACCTCCTTTTGGACTATGGCCCTTCTCTGTGAAGAAGAGCAAGGAGCGAGTCGTTTTGCTCGCAAGTGTTTATTATAGCAGACAGAGTGAGGCGGATCAATAGAAGATTTACACACTTGACGTGACGAGTGCAGGGCGCTGTTTCCGTGCGGCCATTACGCTTTTAAAGGTGCTTGAAAGCCCGGAATGTCGATGCTGACAAGCCTTCTCGATCGGACCTTTCAGACGCAAAAGAGCGGCTCTCCAAAAGAGAACCGCTCCCAGCCATTCCTTATACGTTAAAGCGGAAGTGCACCACATCACCGTCTTTGACGATGTACTCTTTTCCTTCGAGACGCACGTTGCCTTGTTCTTTCGCCTTAGACATACTCCCGGCAGTCGTCAAGTCATCGTAGGAAACGACTTCGGCCCGGATAAAGCCGCGTTCAAAGTCGGTATGAATGACGCCGGCCGCCTGTGGCGCCTTTGTGCCGCGGCGAATCGTCCAGGCGCGCACTTCCTGCTTGCCTGCAGTGAAATACGTATCAAGACCGAGCAGGGCATAAGCAGCGCGGATCAGCTGGTCGAGTCCCGATTCGGCGATGCCGAGATCATCGAGGAACTCCTGCTTCTCTTCGCCTTCAAGCTCTGCAATTTCCGATTCGATCTTCGCACAGATGACGATCACTTCTGAATTTTCCTCTGCCGCAAATTCTCTCACCTTCTGTACATGCGGGTTGCTGTCGGCGTCGAGGATCTCCTCTTCGCTGACGTTCGCTGCATACAGCACCGGCTTTGCCGTTAGCAGCTGGAAGCCTTTGACGATTTTCGCTTCTTCCTTGGAGAGCTCCAGGCTTCTCGCCGGCTTCTCTTCCTCAAATGTGTCGCGCAGCTTCTTCAGCACCTCGAACTCGGCCATCGCATCTTTGTCCTTGGACTTGGCCATCTTCTCCACCTTGCTGATGCGCTTTTCCACCGTCTCCAGGTCCGCGAGAATCAGCTCCAGGTTAATGATTTGAATGTCACGGATCGGATCAACGCTTCCGGATACGTGCGTGATGTTCTCATCGTCAAAGCAGCGGACGACGTGAGAAATAGCATCTACTTCGCGGATGTGGGAGAGGAACTTGTTGCCGAGGCCTTCCCCTTTGCTTGCGCCTTCCACAATCCCTGCAATATCGGTAAATTCAAACGCAGTTGGAACCGTCTTATGCGGCTCCACCATTTCTGTCAGCGTGTCGAGGCGCGAATCCGGTACTTCCACGATCCCGACGTTCGGGTCGATCGTACAGAACGGGTAGTTGGCAGATTCGGCACCTGCCTGCGTAATTGCATTAAACAGCGTCGATTTTCCGACGTTCGGAAGACCGACGATTCCAGTCGTTAAAGCCATGTTGTCATTACTCCTTTATTATATGCTTGCATCATCCGTCATCAACAGGCATCGGCACAGGCGAAACACCTGTCCCTCTGCATCCTTTCTCATTATAGAGAGTCGGACGCCGGAACGCAACCGCCGCACAAAAGTGGTGCCGCGCCTGTACGCAGCGTTCAACACACAAAAAAACCGCGGCAGCTCCGCGGTTAGTCTGATGCTCTGCTTTCGGTGAGCACCCGCTTCATTTTTTTCTCAAAGTCACGGCGCGGCATCATGATGCTGTGACTGCATCCCATGCACTTAATGCGGATGTCCATGCCCATGCGGATTATTTTCCAGCGGTTTTCGCCGCAGGGGTGCTGCTTTTTCATCTCCACAATATCGTTGAGCTGAAAGGCTTCTGCCATACGCCTCATCCTCCCTGTCCTCAGTCTCTTCTATTAAGAATAAAAGATACGCGCCGGTTTTTCCAGCTTTTCCTGCCGTGTGGTAAAATAAAGAAAAAGTTGCTGTACCAGCTGAAGGAGGCGGAGAGGATGCAAGGCTTATTTATTCCCGGAGGACTGTTTATCGGCATGGGGATCGGGCTGCTGTTTGACCGGCCGGATGTCGGCCTGTTTATCGGACTCGGCATCGGCTTTATGAGCATGCCCGTCTATACGCTGTTTCAAAAGCGGATCCAGGTCATTGAGTATCAGATTCCGAAATCATCAGAAGAACCAGGTTTGCAGGAGAACGAAGAGCACGACGAGCGGAATAGCCGGTAGCAGGTTCGCGATTCTCGTTTTCGGCACGCCGAGCAGGTTCAGACCGATGCCGATGATCATGAGGCCGCCGACCGCGGTCATTTCACTGATGATGACGTCCAGCAGCTCCTCCGGAATAAATCGGACGATCCAAACGGCTGCAAGAGCTATCGTTCCCTGATACAGCATGACGGGGATCGCGGAGAAAAGCACCCCGATGCCGAGCGTAGACGCAAAAATAATAGACGTAAAGCCATCCAGTACGGCTTTTGTCAAGAGCACCGAATGATCCTGGCGAAAGCCACTGTCGAGCGCGCCAATGATCGCCATTGCTCCGACGACGAACAGAAGCGTCGCTGCAATAAACCCTTCTGCTACGGATCCTTCCCCTTCCTTCTTCACCTTCGTTTCCAGCCAGTAGCCAAAGCTGTTTAATTTCCCTTCCAAATTCATCCGTTCACCGAGAACGGCTCCGAGCGCGAGACTGAAAATGACGAGCAGAAACTCGGTTCCTTCCATCGCCATCGTAATTCCGAGCAAAAGCACTGCCAGCGCAATAGCTTTCATCACCGTTTCCGACATTCCTTTGGACAGGCGCGGCAGCTTCGTGCCGATGAGTGCGCCGATGATGATGGCAAGGCCGTTTACGATCGTTCCAAACAGTATCATATGCAGGATCTCCTATAGAGAGCGGACGCAGCAAAGCCGCCTTCTGCCGGCAGAAGGCGGCTTCTTTGCGAATTCAGCTGTCGGACTCCTGGTTCAGCAGGTGAACGATCCGCTCCAGTTCTTCTTCGTTTTTATAGTCGATTTCAATTTTATTTTTATGCTTGCCTTCCCGTATCGTCACGTTTGTGCCGAAAAACGATTTCAGCTGAGATTCGCGGGCGCGGGCAAAGCTCGAAATGCGCCGCTTCGGCTTCGTTTCACGTGAAACGTTCTCGTTCAGCTCCTTCACCGTCTCTTCCAGCCGGCGTACGCTCATCTGCTCGCGTACGATTTTCTGCAGCAGCGGGCTGATGTGTTTTTCCTGCTTCAAGCCAAGCAGCGCGCGGGCATGGCCGGCAGATAGTTTTTCCTCTGCCAGATAGTCCTGGACGATCTGCGGCAGCTGCAGCAGCCGGATGTAGTTTGCGATGTGCGGACGGCTTTTACCGAGCCGTTCGGCGAGCGCTCCCTGCGTCAGCTGCAGGTGCTCCATCAGTTTTTGATACGACTTCGCTTCTTCGATCGGACTGAGGTCCTCGCGCTGCAGGTTTTCGATCAGGGCGAGTTCCATCATGTCGCTGTCGCTCATGTCCTTCACGACGGCGGGAATCGTCTCTTTTTCTGCAAGCTTAGAAGCACGGAAGCGTCGTTCACCGACGACGATTTCGTAGCCTTTAATGCTCTTTCGGAGCGTAATTGGCTGAATGACGCCGTGCTGCTGAATCGAATCAGCAAGCTCACGGAGAGATTCTTCCGGGAAGGTGTGCCTTGGCTGATACGGATTGGCCCGAATCTCCTTCAGCTTAATTTCTTCCACCGTTGTTTCCTGCTCATCCGATGCGTCCGGAAAGAAGGCGTTGATTCCTTTTCCTAACCCTCTAGCCATGGCTGATCACCTCCTTCGCCAGTTCACTGTACACTTCTGCGCCGCGCGAGCGCGGGTCATAGGTCACGATCGACTGCCCGTGGCTCGGTGCCTCACCGAGGCGGACGTTGCGCGGAATGATCGTTTCAAATACTTTATCGCGGAAATACTTTTTCACTTCTTCAATCACCTGAATGCCGAGATTCGTGCGGGCATCGAGCATCGTCAGCAGGACGCCCTCGATTTTCAGGTCATGGTTTAAATGCTTCTGCACGAGCCGTACCGTGTTCAACAGCTGGCTCAGCCCCTCCAGCGCATAGTACTCACACTGCACCGGAATAACAACAGAGTCGGCTGCCGTCAGCGAGTTGAGCGTCAGCAGTCCGAGTGACGGCGGACAGTCAATGATAATGTAGTCGTATCGGTCCCGAATATGTTCAATGGCATTTTTCAGGCGGACTTCACGGGAAATCGTCGATACGAGTTCAATTTCCGCGCCGGCGAGCTGGATAGTTGACGGTAAAATGTCGAGGTTTTCCGTCGCTGTCGGCACGATAATCTCATCCGCGTCAGCGTCTTCCACCAGTACGTTATAAATACAGCGGTCGATATCCCCTTTGTTGACACCGATGCCGCTGGTCGTATTTCCTTGCGGATCTACATCGATAATCAGCACATTCCGGCCCTCCTGGACAAGACTCGCGCTGAGATTGACGGCAGTCGTTGTTTTGCCGACCCCGCCTTTCTGATTAGCTATCGCAATCACTTTCCCCACTTTTCGATACACCTGCCTCATCTGCACTGCTTTTCTTTTTATTCTATCACGAAATGTCTGAAAAAAAATGTCTCTCCCGGAACTCCTGCAAAGGTCGCAGAAGCGACAGCGTAAAACACGGAGCTGCAGACGCCGTCTGCCCTCGTCCAGCTTCCGTGCACCCGGCCGCGGCACTCCTATAAAAAAAGCCTCCGGCTCGACGCCGGAAGCGGAAAAAACTTATTTTTTCGGGATGCGGATCGTGAACTGGAAGTACTCCTCATGCTCTTCCTCATCCGTATCGATGGACATGCCGGTCTGCTGCACCATGTCGACTGATTTGCGGATCGTGTTCATCGCAAGCCGCATATCTTTTGAGACGGCTTTGCGGACCGGCTTTTTCTTTTTCGGCTTTTCTTCCGGCTCTGCAAGCAGCGCCTCGATTGCCTCTTCCGTCTGCTTTACATTCCATTCGTTTTCGATGATCTGCGTCAGGATCTGCCGCTGCAGTTCCTCCTCTTTTACGCTGATCAGCGCCCGTGCGTGACGCTCGCTGATCTCCCGCTTTAACAGGGCATCCTTCACGACGCTCGGCAGCTGCAGTAAACGGAGCTTGTTGGCTACGGTCGACTGTCCCTTGCCGAGCCGCTGCGCCAGGCTTTCCTGCGTCAAACCGTGCAGCTCCAGCAGCCGTTGATAGGCATTGGCCTCTTCAATCGACGTGAGTCCCTCCCGCTGCAGGTTCTCTATCAATGCTACTGATGCGGTTTTCGTATCGTCAAAGTCTTTTACGACGACCGGAACCGTTTCAAGTCCGGCCTTCTGCGACGCTCTCCAGCGCCGTTCACCGGCGATGATTTCAAATGCGCCGTCCCGTTCACGGACGACGATCGGCTGAATCATGCCATGTGTATGGATCGTCTGAGCAAGCTCATCAATCCGGTCTTCATTGAAGACCGTACGAGGCTGAAACGGGTTCGGCTTCAATCTGGAAACCGGAACCTGCTTCACCGCCTCCTCCCCCTCGAGCAGAATATCTTCTGAGGAAGCATCCTTTTTATCCGACAAACCAAATAGTTTTGAAAATGGCTGCTTCACGGTGACACCACCCTTAAAAATCTCCCGCCCGGCGCGATGAGGCTCAGACGGTCGTTCCGTAACACGTGCTCGTCTCCTTAGCGATTATACCATGAATTGATGTGGAGAATACATGGTCTTCACAGGATCGGCTGTTTGTTCGGCGTTCCTGCTTTACGCGGATACTTCTTTGGCGTGCGCTTTATTTTTTTCACATGGATAATCGTGCGGTCGCCGCCGTCTTCCGGAAGTGCGAACGTTTCTTCTCTGCTCGTTTTCCCGCCGAGCAGCGAGACGGCCTTTTGTCCGTCCTTCATTTCTTCTGCCGCTCCGCTTGCCTTCATCGCGATGAAGGTACCGCCGTTTTTCACAAGCGGCAGACAGAGCTCCGTCAGCACCGGCATGCGCGCCACCGCCCTGGAGATCGCCACATCATACTGCTCGCGGTGCTCAGGACGCTGGGCAAACTGCTCGGCCCGGTCGTGGTAAAAGGCAACTCCGGTCAACCGGAGTTCTTCTGCAAGCGCATTTAAAAACGTGATCCGCTTATTTAACGAATCGACGATCGTCACATCGAGCTTCGGAAACACAATTTTCAGCGGCAGACTCGGAAAACCGGCTCCCGCTCCCACGTCAACGACGCGGAGCGGGCGGTTAAAATCAAAGTGGAAGGCTGCGGTGAGCGAATCGTAGAAATGCTTTAAATATACCGCATCCCGTTCGGTAATCGCGGTCAGATTCATGCGCTCGTTCCAGTCCACAAGTACTTCGTAGTAGCGGTTAAGCTGGGTTTTCTGGTCGTCATTGAGCTGGATACCATGCTGCCGGAGCGCCTGGTCCATCGTCTGTTCGTTCATCGCATTTCCGCCTTCCTTAAGATTCTGAAGCTACTTTCTGCAGCCGGCCCTGCTCGAGGTAGACGAGCAGCACGGACACATCAGCCGGATTGACACCGGATACGCGGGACGCCTGGGCGACGGAGAGCGGCCGTACTTCAGACAGCTTTTCTCTCGCCTCCAGCGCCAGTCCGCTGATCGCATGGTAGTCGAGGTCTTCCGGCAGCTTTTTGTTTTCCATCTTCTGCAGCTTTTCTACCTGCTCCAGCTGCTTGGCAATATAACCTTGATACTTCACCTGGATTTCTACCTGTTCTTTCACGTCTGCATCCAGTTCTTCCGAAGACGGCGTCATCGCTTCAATCACCGGGTAGGTGATTTCCGGACGCTTCAGCAGCACGGCTGCGTTCATCGCCTCTTCAAATACCGATGATCCCGCTTTTTCCATCACCTCTGCCGTTTCCGGCGTTGCTTTAACTGTCGTCTTTTCAAGACGCTTTATTTCCCGGGAAATAGCTGCTTTTTTTGCTTCAAAAGCGGCATAGCGCTCATCGGAAATCATACCGACTTCTCTGCCCTTTTCCGTCAAACGCAGATCCGCGTTATCGTGACGGAGCAGCAGACGGTATTCCGCACGAGACGTGAGGAGTCGGTACGGTTCTTCCGTGCCCTTTGTGACAAGATCGTCGATCATAACACCGATGTACGCTTCAGAGCGGTCGAGAATAAGCGGTTCTTTGCCAAGCACCTTCATAGCTGCATTGATTCCGGCCATGAGTCCCTGGCCGGCTGCCTCTTCATAGCCGCTCGTACCGTTAATCTGGCCGGCGGTAAACAGCCCGCTGATTTTTTTCGTTTCCAGCGTCGGCCACAGCTGGGTCGGAACGATCGCATCGTATTCAATCGCATAGCCCGGGCGCATCATCTGCACGTGCTCAAGCCCTGGAATCGTGCGGAGAATGCGGTGCTGCACGTCTTCCGGCAGGCTCGTCGACAGCCCCTGCACGTACACTTCCTGCGTGCTGCGTCCCTCCGGCTCCAAGAAGATCTGGTGGCGCGGCTTATCGCTGAAGCGTACGACCTTGTCTTCAATGGACGGGCAGTAGCGCGGTCCGGTACCCTCGATCATGCCGGAGTACATCGGCGAGCGGCTCAGGTTGTCATTGATATACGTGTGCGTATCCTCATTCGTATACGTGAGCCAGCACGGCAGCTGATCGGTGATATATTTCGTCGTTTCATAGGAAAAAGCACGCGGAACGTCATCTCCCGGCTGAATTTCCGTTTTGCTGTAGTCGATCGTGTTGCTGTTGACGCGCGGCGGCGTTCCTGTTTTAAACCGCTCCATTTTGAAACCGAGCTTCTGCAGATCATGGGACAGGTTGATCGACGGCTGCATATTGTTCGGACCGCTTTCGTAGGAAAGCTCCCCGAGAATCACTTTTCCGCGCAGGTACGTTCCGGTTGTCACGATGACCGCCGGTGCGTGATATTCTGCTCCGGTCTGCGTGACAACACCTTTTACCGTATCGTCTTCTACGATCAAGCTTTCCACCATTCCCTGACGCAAAAGCAGGTTCTCCGTCTCTTCGATCGTCCGCTTCATTTCCTGCTGGTACAAAAACTTGTCCGCCTGCGCGCGCAGTGCACGTACGGCAGGTCCTTTTGCTGTATTCAGCATGCGCATTTGAATGTGGGTCTTATCGATATTGCGGGCCATTTCGCCGCCGAGTGCGTCGATTTCACGCACGACGATTCCTTTTGCCGGTCCTCCGACAGACGGGTTGCACGGCATATAGGCGACCGCATCCAGGTTCAGTGTCAGCATCAGTGTTCTGGCGCCGGCGCGGGCTGAAGCCAGTCCAGCTTCGACCCCGGAGTGTCCGGCCCCGATGACAATAACGTCAAAATCTCCTCCGTTGTAACTCATGATGGTATTCCTCCCTTTATTTCCCTAAGCAAAACTGCGAAAACAACTGATCAATCAAGCTTTCCTGCACGCTTTCGCCAATCACTTCCCCGAGTACTTCCCAGGCCCGTGTGATGTCGATCTGCACCATGTCTACCGGCATGCCTGATTCTGCTGCGGTCAGCGCTTCTTCCACTGCGCGCTTTGCCTGCTCCAAAAGCGCAATGTGCCGGGAGTTGGACACGTACGACAGATCGCCGCCTTCCATATCACCTGCGAAAAACAGGTCCCGGATCGCCTCTTCCAGCTCATCGATGCCCTCATCCTGCAAGAGCGAGGTCGTAATGACCGGTCGGCCGTCCGCCAGCTTCTCTGCTTCCTCCAGTGACAGCTTCTGTTCCAAATCGGTTTTATTAATGATAATAATCGCGTCCTGCCCTTTCAACAGCTGAAAGAGCTCGCGGTCTGCGTCTGTTATGGCTTCATTATAATTTAACACAAGCAGGGCCAGTTCGGCATCCTTGATTACCTTGCGGGAACGCTCTACGCCAAGCCGCTCGACGATATCTTCTGTTTCGCGGATTCCTGCTGTATCAAGCAGACGAAGCGGGACACCGCGGACGTTCACGTACTCCTCAACTACATCGCGGGTCGTCCCCGGTATATCGGTGACGATTGCTTTGTTTTCATGAACGAGGCTGTTCAAAAGCGAAGATTTTCCGACGTTTGGCCGGCCGATGATCACTGTCGACAGCCCTTCGCGGAGGATTTTGCCCTGGTGGGCGGTCGTGAGCAGATGCTGTACCTCCTGCCGGACAGCCTCGCCTTTTTCCTGAATCATCTGCAGCGTCATTTCCTCTGCGTCGTATTCCGGATAGTCAATGTTCACTTCGACGTGAGCGACTGTTTCTAAAAGTTCCTGCCTCAGTTTTTTTACCTTCTCGGACAGGCGTCCTTCTACCTGGTTCATCGCCACATTCATCGCTCGGTCTGTTTTGGCACGAATCAGGTCCATGACGGCCTCAGCTTGGGACAGATCGATCCGTCCGTTTAAAAAGGCCCGCTTCGTAAATTCCCCTGGCTCGGCCAGACGTGCACCGTGTACGAGCGTCAGCTGCAGCACACGGTTGACACTCGTCAGACCTCCATGGCAATTTATTTCAATGATATCTTCTTTCGTATACGTTTTCGGCGCCCTGAGAACGGACACCATCGATTCTTCTATTGTGTCGCCCGTTTCCGGGTCCTGAATGTGCCCGTAGTTAATTGTATGCGACTCCGCATCGGCGAGGGAGGACGAGCCGACGTAAAGCTTGTCGGCAGTCTCCACCGCTTTCGGCCCGCTGATCCGGACAATGCCGATTGCCCCTTCGCCCATCGGCGTTGAAATTGCTGCAATTGTATCCATTTCCATTCGTCCTTCCCTCCCGCTGGTCGATTTCCGATCATTCGATTCCAACTAAATAGACTATCACAAAAGACGGTCTGTTAAAAGCACAAAAGCCTGTACACACGCAAAAAAATCCCGTTCCGGGCGTCGGATCCGGAACGGGATTCTGCGGTTATTTCACGATCAAGCTGGTGTTCATGTGAAGTATCATGACGTTGGAGCAATCACGATGCGGCGGTTCGGCTCTCTGCCATCGGAATAGGTCGTCACGTCGCCACGGTTTTGAAGGGCGGTATGAATAATCTTCCGCTCCATCGCACTCATCGGTTCCAATCTGACTTCCTGGCGGATGCGGACGGCTTTTTGCGCCAGCCGGTCTGCCAGTGTTTCCAGTGCTTCCTTCCGTCTCGCACGGTATCCTTCTGCATCCAGATAAATCCGTACGTATTCGTCCGCATGTTTGTTGGCGGCGAGGTTGACTAAATATTGAAGCGAGTCGAGCGTCTGCCCGCGTTTTCCAATGAGCACGCCGATGTCGGATCCGGTAATGGAAAAATACAGATCGTCTCCCCGGTGCTCTTGTTCCACGCTGGCGCTGACGCCCATTTTATCGATGACGTCCCTTAGAAACACGAGCCCTTCCTTTACAGGATCGGGCCGGCGCTCCAGTTCCACAACGGCAGGTCTACTGCCGAGAAGGCCGAGGAAGCCTTTCTGCGCTTCCTCGATGACACGGACGTTCACTTCATGTTCTTTTGCTTCAAGCTTTTCAAGCCCTGCTGCAACTGCTTCCTCTACTGTACGCCCTGACACCGTCACTTTGTTCACTAGCTCTTCGCTCCCCCCGCTTTCGCCTGTTTGGCGGTTTCTTTTTTCTTACCTACGTTAGGACCAGTGATAAAGTAAGTCTGTACAATCATAAAGAGGTTCCCGATCACCCAGTAAAGCGCTAGTGCGGATGGGAAGAACGCCGCGAAGGCCATGATCATGATCGGCATGATATACAGCAGTGCTTTCATCTGCGGGTTATCCTGCACCATCATCATCTTCTGCTGGATGAACGTTGTTGCTCCTGCCACAAGCGGCAGGATGAAATATGGGTCCGCAGCACTCAGCTCAAACCACAGGAAGTCCTGCGGCGTGCCGGTATAGCTTGGATCAACGTCCGGATTAATCTGCGGCGTACGGATAATCGCGTGGTAAAACGCGATCAGAATCGGCATCTGAACAAGAATTGGCAGACACCCGGCAAGCGGGTTGACGCCGTGCTTCTGGAACAGCTGCATCATTTCCTGCTGCAGCTTCTGCTGCGTCTGCTGGTCCTTCGCGCTGTATTTCTCGCGGAGTTCCTTCATTTGAGGCTGCAGCGCCTGCATCGCCTTCGTACTCTTCGTCTGCTTGATCATCAGCGGCAGGATAAGAATACGCAGAATAATCGTTACGATAATAATCGCAAGACCGTAGCTGTTATTCAGCGCTTCCGCAATCGTGGTCATCAGCCAGGACAGCGGGTAAACAAAAAACGGGTCCCAAATACCATCATTTGTTGATGTGATCGGCTCATTGATGTTAAAACACCCGGACATGAGCAGCATCACACCGATAAACATGGATGCAATACCTAATTTCTTAACCACTCTTGGTCCTCCTATCTATTTTCGACGAAAATGCTCCGATTCCTGCCGGTTCCGCTCTTTCTTTTCCGGAACGTAGTCGATCCCTCCCGGATGAAACGGATGGCACTTCAACAGTCTCCTTACCGTCAAATATAAACCCTTCAGCGCTCCGTGCGTGCGGAGCGCATCGAGGCTGTACTGGGAGCAGGTCGGATAAAACCGGCAAGAAGCCGGCGTGAAACGCGAAATGTACTTTTGATACATCCTTACAAAAAAAGCGAGAAACTCCGCCATCTCCTGTTCACCTCCGCTGACTGGAAACAGAACGGTCGACAAGCTTGGCAACCTTCATCACGTGACGGAGCGACTTCTTCATCTCATCGAACTCCATATCCGCAGCCGGCTTTCTGGCGATGATCACGACATCGCAGTTCTGCTTTAAATCCGCAATCATTGGACGAAGCGCTTCTTTCATCAGCCGCTTGATCCGGTTGCGGCGGACTGCATTGCCAAGCTTTTTGCTGACAGACAGCCCGATGCGGATATGCTCCTGCGCATCACGATGAAGCCGATACACGACAAACTGACGGTTGGCAGCGGAATGGCCGCTTCGGAAAACAGTCTGGAAATCCTCATTTTTTTGTAAACGGTTTTCCTTTTTCATGCACGGGCACCTCTCTATACAGCGCCTGTGACGCTATTCATTTTACCTAATCTTTCTGCCCCGTTCAATCATTGGCAGTGACTGTTTTGTGACGTTCAGGCAAACAAGAAGCTGCCACCAGGTCGACCCGGGACAGCTGCGGCCGGCATCCGGCGGACCGGATCACGTCACGATATGCTTCCTGTAAAAAAAGACCACTGTATGAGCAGTGGCCTTTTCTTTACGCAGAGAGAACCTTGCGTCCTTTACGGCGTCGGTTAGAAAGAACCTTACGACCGTTCTTCGTAGCCATACGCGTACGGAAACCGTGGTTCATCTTACGCTTACGGTTATTTGGATTGAATGTCGGCTTACCCATGAGTCACACCTCCTGTTTCAGCGTTCATGAAACAATAAGTTTTCGAATTCATTATTGTCCAGCGCGATCTCGCCTAAAGTAATGCTCCTTCAGGCAGTCTTGTAAATTATAATTTCTTCACCCCCTTCTGTCAAGCGCTCATTTTGCCGGAACGAGCACCGCAGCTCCGTTTTCTAAGCGTGGACCGCCATGCTGCCGGCAGATCGTATTTACACCGTTTCTACCTATTAAGAAAAGGTGACTAGTATGCCCCTTAAGTAGATTGCTTCCTCTTTTACGCAAGTCTGTTATCCGATTTCTGTCGACGACAGGCAGCCGGCTCTCCTTTCCAAAACCTGTACGAAACTGCCTGTGGATAAACTTTTCACCGCCGTTTTTTTCTTTCCACAGTCCTCTCCAAGGGTTTTTCACAGTATCTTGTGTTGTGGATAATTTTTAGCCACAAGGGGTGGAATAGTGTGGATAACTTCATAAGATGATTGCCATACGTGCTTTTTTTTGATACGATAGTGATGTTTTTTCGCGTGGAAAACCTCACGCGCTACATAATCTATCCACAGTTGTGTATAACCGTGTGGATAGTTATACAGATACTCTTAACAAGCTTATCCACAATTATGTGTACAGCGTTAATAACCCTGTTTTCTTCTATAATACATGTTCTGCACATTCCGCTGTGTGTATCTTTATTCAGGCACGTTGTTCAGAGGTTGTACATAGAAAGGATAGGCTGTTCTAAAACAGGCTGGATAGAAGGAGGGACATGCGTGGAAAACTTAGACGATCTCTGGAAGCAGGCGCTTGCCAAAATCGAGGAGAAGGTCAGCAAACCGAGCTTTGATACGTGGTTCAAAGACACGGCAGCTGATGCGATCGACCAGAGCTCCAATATGATTACGATTATTGCGCCGAACGAATTTGCACGGGACTGGCTCGAAAACCGGTACTTTACCATCATCACGGAAACACTGCAGGAACTGACGGGAGCCGAGCTGGAAGCCCGCTTTGTGCTTCCGAAAGAAGAGATAGCCGAGCCCGAACCGGATCTGGCCAAAAAACCGCCCGCGCCGCCGGCGGACAACGGCGACGATCCGCCAAAGCACATGCTGAACCCGAAGTATACGTTTGATACGTTTGTCATCGGGAGCGGGAACCGGTTTGCCCACGCAGCTTCTCTGGCCGTAGCTGAAGCTCCGGCGAAAGCCTACAATCCGCTGTTTATATACGGTGGCGTTGGACTTGGCAAGACGCACTTAATGCACGCAATCGGCCACTATGTGATTGATCACAATCCGAATGCCAAAGTCGTTTATTTATCATCTGAAAAATTTACGAATGAATTTATTAATTCCATCCGGGATAACAAAGCGGTACATTTCCGCAACAAGTACCGGAACGTGGACGTGCTGCTGATCGACGACATTCAGTTTCTCGCCGGGAAGGAGCAGACGCAGGAGGAATTTTTCCATACGTTTAATTCCCTCCATGAAGAACGCAAGCAGATCGTGATCTCCAGCGACCGTCCGCCAAAAGAAATTCCAACGCTTGAGGACCGGCTCCGCTCCAGGTTTGAATGGGGACTGATCACGGATATTACGCCGCCGGATCTGGAGACGAGAATTGCGATTCTCCGCAAGAAAGCGAAAGCGGAAAACCTCGATATTCCAAACGAGGTCATGCTCTATATTGCCAATCAGATCGACACGAATATTCGTGAACTGGAAGGCGCCTTGATCCGGGTTGTGGCGTATTCGTCGCTCATTAATCAGGACATGAATGCCGATCTTGCTGCAGTCGCTTTAAAGGACATTATTCCGAATACAAAATCCCGTGAGATCACGATTGAGGACGTTCAGTCTTCCGTGGCGGCGGCTTACGGCGTGCGTGTAGAGGATATGAAGGCGAAAAAGCGGACAAAAACCGTCGCTTACCCTCGCCAGATTGCGATGTATCTTTCGCGTGAGCTGACGGACCACTCCCTTCCTAAAATCGGAGCTGCTTTTGGGAAGCGGGATCATACGACCGTGATTCATGCACACGAAAAAATCTCCAAGCTGCTTCAGGAGGACCCGGAGCTGCAAAAGCAGGTAGAGGATATTACAACGCAGCTGCGCTCCGGCTGATTGTGTAAAATGTGGACATCCCGCACGCACTTATGCACAGGTTATCCACATGTGAATAAGTTCACCTTACAGGCTCTTTGCGTGGTTATCCACAAATCCACAGCGCCTAGTACTATTACTACGGCAAGTTCATTAATTAATATTATATTTATCAGGGAGGTTCCACGTTATGAAATTTACTATTCAGAGGGACGTTTTCGTTCAAAATATCCAGCACGTTTCAAAAGCCATCTCCTCCAGAGCATCTATGCCGATTTTATCTGGGTTAAAGATCGTTGCATTTGACGAAGGGGTGACCCTGACAGGCAGTGATTCCGATATTTCCATTGAAGCTTACATTCCTGCAGAAGACGGTGACAATCAGATCGTTGATATTGAACGGCCAGGATCGATCGTCCTCCAGGCAAAGTATTTCGCTGATATCATCAAAAAGCTGCCGGAGACGACGGTTGAAGTGAGCGTGAACGACCAGAACGTAACAAAAATCAGCTCCGGAAGCTCCGAGTTTAATTTGAATGGACTCGATCCGGATGAATTTCCACGTCTTCCTGAAGTGGAGCAGGGCAATGCGTTTCAGCTGAAGACAGATCTGCTGAAAGCATTGATTAAACAGACGGCTTTTGCCGTTTCGACTGCGGAAACCCGTCCTATTTTGACCGGGATCCACTGGGGACTGGAAGAGGGCAAGCTCATGTGCACCGCGACGGACAGCCACCGCCTGGCCATGCGTGAAGCGGCACTTGAAGACAGCCCGGCAGACATGGAATTCTCCAACGTCGTTATTCCTGGTAAAAGCCTGTCGGAGCTCAGTAAAATTCTTGACGACACCGAAGATACAATCAGTGTCACTGTGACTGACAACCAGTGCCTGTTCAAAACGAAGAACATTCTCTTCTTCTCACGGCTGCTGGACGGCAACTATCCGGCAACGAAAAATATGATTCCAACGAGCTCCAAAACAGAGGTTCAGGTACAAGCGAAAAAGCTGCTGGCGGCCATTGAGCGTGCGCTGCTTCTTTCCAGAGACGGTAAAAATAACGTCGTGAACCTGAAGTCCATCGGGGAGTCAACGCTTGAGATCACCTCGGTCACACCGGAAGTCGGTAAAGTAACCGAGGAAGTAGCGTGCGACAGCTTCGGCGGGGAAGAGCTCCGTATTTCCTTTAACGGAAAAAACATCATCGATGCCCTCCGCGTGATTGAATCCGATGATGTCACGATCCAGTTTACGGGAGCAATGAGCCCGTTTATCATGCGCCCGGCTGACCGTGACTACATGCTTCACCTGTTCTCGCCTGTGCGGACATACTAATTTTAAACTTGCCGACCCGCTGTTCCGGACGTTTTCGGAACAGCGTTTTTTTAAGCTGCTGCCGGCTTTAAAGCAATAAAGCAGGGGGGGCGATGAAACGAGACAAACACGGCTCAACAAGCCGGAAATAGAGAAAAAAAGAACCAACTGCTGATGCCGGAACATTTGTTCGTAAAACTGAGAATTAATATTGGCGTCATGCGTCAATCTTTAGTACAATGTATAGTGAGAGATTTTGTGTACGTATTTGTACAGAAAGCGAGTTGACGGGGCATGAACGAGGAAATTACCGTGCGTGGCGAATTTATTACGCTCGGGCAGGCGCTGAAAGAAGCAGCTGTCATTTCAAGCGGCGGCGAGGCGAAGCCGTTTTTGGCAGAAGTTCCGGTATTGGTGAATGAGGAAGCCGAAGACCGCCGGGGAAGGAAGCTCTATCCTGGTGACCACGTTGTCATCGAAGGGATCGGGGAGCTGACGATCATCGGTGAGTAGCGGAGGCACTCTTGCATATACATGAACTGAAGCTGAAGGACTATCGCAACTATGAGGACGTCACGCTGCCCTTTAAGGATCAGGTAAACGTGATTCTTGGGGAAAATGCCCAGGGAAAGACGAACCTGATGGAATCGATCTATGTACTGGCCATGGCCCGCTCCCACCGTACACCGCGCGACCGGGAATTGATCCGCTGGGATCAGCCGTTTGCACGGGTGGGCGGAAGCTTTACGAACCGCCACGGCAAGTTTGACATGGAGCTCGTCTTTTCGAAGCAGGGCAAAAAGGTAAAAGTGAACGGGCTCGAAAAAAAGCGCCTCAGCGACTATATCGGAACGTGCACGATCGTCATGTTCGCCCCCGAAGATCTGACTCTTGTAAAGGGAAGCCCGCAGGTGCGCCGGCGGTTTCTCGATATGGAAATGGGTCAGATTAACTCTGTTTATCTGTACCATCTTTCTCAGTACTACAAAGCATTGAAGCAGCGCAACCAATGGCTGAAAGATATCCGTGACAAACGCAAGACACCGGATGAAGCAATGCTCGACGTCATGACCGAGCAGCTGATTCAATCCGGAGCGGAGCTGCTCGTCCGGCGCTTTTCCTTTCTGGACACGCTCGAAGCCTGGGCAGCCCCGATTCACCGCGACATCAGCCGCGGGAAAGAAGTGCTGACGCTCTCCTATGAGCCGACCGTGCCGGCAGAAGCGGGCATGAATGCAGCAGAAACTGCCGACGTGCTGCGCGCTGAATTCAGCCGTGTCCGCGACCAGGAGCTCAGGCGCGGGACGACCCAGATCGGACCACATCGTGATGATCTGGCGTTTTTTGTGAACGGACGCAGCATTCAGACATACGGCTCGCAGGGGCAGCAGCGGACGACGGCCCTGTCGCTCAAGCTTGCTGAGATTGAGCTGATCCACGAAAAAACCGGCGAATATCCGATTCTTCTGCTGGACGATGTGCTGTCTGAGCTGGACGACCACCGGCAGACGCATCTGCTCAATTCCATCAAAGGGAAAGTGCAGACGTTCGTGACAACGACCAGTGTCGACGGCATCGATCATCAGCTGCTTCGCGAAGCGGCCACGTTTTACGTCCAGGAAGGAACGATTGTCCGGAACGAATAAGGAGGCGCCCCATGTTTATTCATCTAGGCGGAGATATCGTATTGAAGGCAGAACGGATCATCACGATTCTCGATCACCAGAGCGAGGAAGCTTCGGCGGAAAACAGAGCCTTTATGAAGCGGAGCCGCGACGCCAAGCAGACAGTGGAGGTTACCGGTGATCCGGCGAAGTCAATCGTCGTCACCGATGACTGCATCTATCTGTCTCCGATCTCGTCGCATACGCTGAAACGCCGGGCCGAAAATAAAACGATTGCCAACACGGAAGAAGAAGAATCCACCCGCCCATAAGCGTGCGGGAAGAAATGCAGGTGAGGAACAATGAGTGTGGATAATAATCAGTCCTATGATGAGAGTCAAATTCAGGTTCTGGAAGGGTTGGAAGCTGTCCGTAAGCGTCCCGGAATGTACATCGGTTCCACGACAAGCCGCGGACTGCACCATCTTGTCTGGGAAATTGTAGATAACAGCATCGATGAGGCGATGGGCGGTCACTGTGATACGATCCACGTCACGATCGGAGAAGACAACTCGATCACCGTTGAGGATAACGGCCGGGGGATTCCGGTCGGTATTCACGAAAAAATGGGCCGTCCTGCTGTAGAAGTAATCATGACGGTTCTGCACGCCGGCGGTAAATTTGGCGGCGGCGGCTACAAGGTTTCCGGCGGTCTGCACGGGGTCGGGGCTTCGGTTGTTAACGCCCTGTCCACAAAGCTTGAGGTAAACGTTCATCTTGACGGTAAAATTCACTTCATCGATTTCCGCCGCGGTATTCCGCATACGGAGCTGCAGGTCATCGGTGAGACAGATAAACAGGGAACCGTGATCACGTTCTGGCCGGACGAGGAGATTTTCTCCGAGACGACCGAATTTGAGTTCGATATTCTCGCAAACCGGCTGCGTGAGCTTGCATTCCTGAACCGCGGACTGCGCATCTTCGTAAAGGACGAGCGTGAGAATGGGCGCGAAGCAGAATATTTTTACGAGGGCGGTATTCAGTCGTTCGTCGAACACTTAAACCGTACCAAGGAGGCGCTGCACGAGCCGCCGATCTTCCTTGAAGGCGACAAGGAAGGCATTCATGTCGAGGTGGCAATGCAGTACAACAACAGCTTCTCCAGCAACATTTATTCGTTTGCGAATAACATCAACACGCATGAGGGCGGAACGCACGAGTCCGGCTTTAAAACCGGACTGACGCGTGTTATTAACGATTACGCCCGCCGGAACAACCTGTTTAAGGAAAACGACCCGAATCTGATCGGCGACGATGTCCGGGAAGGGCTGACGGCGATCATCTCGGTTAAAATTCCGGATCCGCAGTTCGAAGGCCAGACGAAAACGAAGCTCGGCAACAGCGAAGCCAGAACGATCACCGATTCGCTTTTCTCGGAGCACATGGCCAAGTTTCTGGCCGAGCATCCAACGGTTGCCCGGCAGATTGTCGATAAAGGCTTGATGGCGTCACGCGCGCGAGATGCGGCGAAGAAAGCACGGGAGCTGACACGGCGTAAATCGGCGCTTGAAGTGAGCGCGCTTCCGGGCAAGCTTGCAGACTGCTCATCACGCGATGCGTCGATCAGTGAAATTTACATCGTTGAGGGTGATTCCGCGGGCGGTTCTGCCAAACAGGGACGCGACCGTCATTTTCAGGCGATCCTGCCGCTTCGCGGTAAGATCATTAACGTCGAAAAAGCACGCCTGGATAAAATTTTGTCCAACAATGAAATTCGGGCCATCATTACAGCACTCGGCACCGGGATCGGCGAGGATTTTGATATTTCCAAGGCACGCTACCATAAAATTATCATTATGACGGATGCCGACGTCGACGGCGCGCACATCCGCACGCTGCTGCTCACATTCCTCTACCGCTACATGCGGCCGCTGATTGAGGAAGGCTACATTTACATTGCCCAGCCGCCTCTTTATCAGATTAAGCAGGGTAAGGCGATTCATTATGCATACAACGAGAAGGAAATGGAGCGGGTGCTGAGCGAGCTCGATCCGACTCCAAAGCCGGCGCTGCAGCGCTATAAGGGTCTTGGGGAAATGAACCCGACTCAGCTTTGGGAAACGACAATGAACCCGGATATGAGAACCGTGCTGCAGGTGAACCTGAATGACGCGATGCTTGCAGATGAAGTATTTGAAACGCTGATGGGAGACCGGGTAGAGCCGCGCCGCGACTTTATTCAGGCCAACGCCCACTACGTGAAAAATCTCGATATTTAACAACGGCTGGCACCGTGCTCATCAGAAGCACGGGCAGCGTTTTACCAATACGGCGGGGCAGCATGCTGTCCTGCCTACATAGTCGAACAGGCGGCACAGCTGCTGAATACGGGCTTTCACGGCCCGGAGGATGGAGGGTCATGAATGGCGGACCAGGAAAACAGAAATGATCGGGTACACGACATTAATATCAGTCAGGAAATGCGCACATCATTTATGGACTATGCGATGAGCGTTATCGTCAGCCGTGCGCTGCCGGACGTGCGTGACGGACTGAAGCCGGTGCACCGGCGTATTCTTTATGCAATGAATGAACTCGGCATTACAGCCGATAAAGCGTATAAAAAATCAGCCCGAATCGTCGGGGAAGTAATCGGTAAGTATCACCCGCACGGGGACTCTGCCGTATACGAAACAATGGTACGGATGGCGCAGGATTTCAGCTACCGCAACATGCTCGTAGACGGACACGGAAACTTTGGTTCCGTCGATGGAGACGCGGCAGCAGCGATGCGTTATACAGAAGCAAGAATGTCAAAGATTTCCATGGAACTTGTGCGTGATATCAATAAGGATACAATTGATTACCAGGAAAACTATGACGGCTCCGAGCACGAACCGAAAGTGCTGCCGGCCCGTTTTCCAAACCTGCTCGTCAACGGCACGTCAGGTATTGCCGTCGGAATGGCGACGAACATTCCGCCGCACAGCTTAAATGAAGTCATTGACGGTGTGCTCGCTCTCAGTGAGAACCCGGAGCTGACGTCAGTTGATCTGATGGAGCATATTCCCGGGCCGGATTTCCCGACTGGAGCAGAAATCGTCGGTATTTCCGGCATCCGTCGCGCCTATGAGACAGGCAAAGGCTCGATTTTAATTCGCGCCAAAGCGGATATTCAAGAGAAAAACGGCAAGCAGCGGATTATCGTAACCGAACTGCCGTACCAGGTGAATAAAGCCCGGCTGATTGAGAAGATCGCAGAGCTCGTCCGCGATAAGAAAATTGACGGTATTACTGATCTGCGTGATGAGTCGGACCGGACAGGTATGCGTATCGTGATTGAACTGCGCCGCGATGCCAATGCCAACGTGCTGCTGAACAACCTCTATAAGCAGACGGCACTGCAGACAAGCTTCGGGATCAACATGCTCGCACTCGTTGACGGACGTCCGCAGGTGCTCCCGCTGAAAGAAGTGCTGTCTCACTACCTGGAGCATCAGAAGGTTGTCATTAAACGCCGAACAGCTTACGAGCTGAAAAAAGCCGAGGCCCGTGCACATATCCTGGAGGGACTGCGGATTGCGCTGGACCACCTTGATGAAGTCATTGAGTTGATTCGTGCGTCTCAAACGACAGACATCGCCAGAAACGGGCTGATGGAGCGGTTTGAGCTGTCTCATGAACAGGCACAGGCGATTCTTGACATGCGTTTGCAGCGTCTCACCGGCCTCGAGCGCGATAAAATCGAAGGCGAGTATAAAGACCTCATGGCGAAAATTGAGGAGCTGCGCGCGATTCTCGCCGACGAAGAAAAGGTGCTGGAAATTATCCGCGAGGAGCTGTCCGAAATTCGGGACCGTTTCGGTGACGACCGCCGTACGATCATTACGATCGGTGAAGATACGTTTGAGGATGAGGATCTGATTCCGCGTCAAAACGTCGTGATCACACTTTCCCATCAAGGCTACATCAAGCGGCTTCCTGTCTCGACCTACCGCAGCCAGAAGCGCGGCGGACGGGGCGTCCAAGGAATGGGAACGTATGACGAAGATTTCGTACGCCACCTGTTTATCACGAATTCGCACGATCACCTCCTGTTCTTTACGAACAAAGGAAAGGTGTATCGGATTAAAGGCTATGAGGTGCCGGAGCAGAAGCGGACCTCTAAAGGAATTCCGATCATCAACCTGCTCCAGATTGATCCGGATGAATATATCAGTACCGTTATCCCGATCTCGTCCTTTGAAGAAGAGGAGCGTTCGCTGTTCTTCATGACGAAATACGGCGTGGCGAAACGAACGGAGCTGAAGGCGTTTAAAAACATCCGCCGCGGCGGCTTGTTTGCCATCAAGCTGCGTGAAGGAGATGAGCTGCATGGCGTCAGGCTGACAAACGGTGACCAGGAGCTGATTACCGGGACGCGCCAGGGGATGTCGATCCGTTTCCACGAAAAGGACGTACGGTCCATGGGCCGTACGGCAGCCGGGGTAAAAGGCATTCAGCTCGGCAAAGACGATGAAGTGGTCGGAATGGATATTTTATATCCGGACCAGGATGTACTCATTGTGACCGAATCAGGCTTCGGAAAACGGACACCAATTGAGGAGTACCGCGAACAGTCCCGGGGCGGTAAAGGGATTAAAACGTGCAACATCACCGATAAGAACGGCAGCGTTGTCTCTCTGAAGGTTGTGGCAGAAGATCATGATCTCATGGTTATCACGACGAACGGGGTTGTGATCCGTATGCATGTAGCGGAAATTTCACAGACCGGACGTAATACGCAGGGTGTGCGTCTGATCCGGGTAGCCGACGGGGAATATGTATCGACCGTCGCACGAGTTAACATCAGCGAGGATGAAGAAACGCAGGAAATTGAAGAAGGCGAGCACACATCAGATGAGCTCGAAGAAGCACCGGAAGCAGAAGCTTCCGAAGAAGAAAGCGAAAGCGAGAACGACGAATAACGTGAGAGGGCGGCTCCCGGGATGATTACCGGAGCCGCCTTCTTTGCCGTTTTGGGTACATCGATGCTAAGGCGCTTCATCCTTTTGGTTATTGCATGGCGGGAGGTGTTCACAAGTATAGCCAGCTGTCCGATAGAAGCAGTAAAGGCTTTTATAATGAGTCGTTAGACCTTGTTATATCCTCTATAGCTTGACTATAGTCCTGCTTTAGAGTCATGATAAGAGACAGCAGAGATAAAAAGGAGCGGGTTTCATGCACGTGTATGTAGAGGATCTGGTACCAGGATGCATTTTGCAGCAAGACGTCATGAAGCTGACTGCGAAGCCGCTGGTGCCAAAAAAAACGGTTTTGCAGGAGGAGCATCTCCACATCTTAAAGACGTTTCTTGTAGAAAGTGTGCATACGGAAGCGAAGCTTGTTGACGGCACAGCCTTTCAGCCGGAGCGTCAGCTGCAGGAAAAGCAAAAGAAGAGAGGTCCGGCAAAGGTGAGTCTGCTGGATGACAATGATTCCTTTACGAACCGCTACTTGCGGACGGTGCAGCTGTTTAAAAAGGAATTTCAAAAATGGCAGGGCCGCCTTCCGATCGAGCCGTATACAATGCGGCAGCTCTTTTTGCCGCTTTATGAAAAGGAGCCGACAAACCGTGAACTGCTGGAGCTGTATCACTTCAGTGATAAAACGAATTACATTTATTATCATGCTGTGGCTGTCGGGGTTTACAGTGCGATGCTCGGCCGCTGGCTCGGCTATGAGAAAGCGGACGTGATTCAAGTCGGTCTGGCCGGCATGCTCGCAGACTGCGGCATGTCCCGCCTTTCCTATGATCCTTTTCAGAAGAAAGGGAGCCTTAACAAAGATGAATTCGATGAACTGAAAAAGCATCCGGTGCTCAGCTACCGTATGCTGGAGAAGGTGCCCGGCTTCAATAAAAAAGCGATGCTCGGTGTCCTGCAGCATCATGAGCGTCTGGATGGAAGCGGCTATCCGCTTGGCGTTTCCAAAACCAAAATTCATGCCTTCGCGCGCATCAACGCCATTGCGGATACGTTTCATGCAATGACGGCAGAACGGCTTTACCGGGCCAAAATGTCTCCCTATCACGTTTTGGAGCAGCTGGCTGCCGGGGAATTTCCCGGACTCGACCCGGCGATGACCGCCTGCTTTACTGGACAGCTGGCGGTACTCACTGTCGGGCAGTCGGTTCAGCTTAACAATGAAAGCTCGGCAGAAGTTCTCTACGTTCGCCCGGAAAATCCGCTGCGCCCTGTCGTGCGGCTTGAGTCTGGCCAAGAGCTGGACCTTGCAAGTCATGCCAATCTGTATATTGTAGAAGCATCGGCCTCCTCAGAAGCAGCAGCCTCCTCTTAACCAGCTGCCTGCTCAGCTTACTAATCCACATTAAACGGCGATGAAGTTCCGCTCGTGTGATCGGCCGTTCAGCGTTCGAGCTGCAAGAGAATCGACTGCGCTTCGCGCTCCCGGAGAACGTTGTGAAGCGCCGGCATCGCGATTCGCACACGAAACGCGGGCATAGGTAAGCTCCAATCGGCAGCAGCAGGCGAAAATCGAATGACTCGATTTTTGGAGAACCAAAACGAAGCGGTTAGCTGAGCCCATTTTCTCCGGAAAACAAGTGCCCGCAGATACAGGCAGATGCAAAACTATTCACCTAACGTGACTTTATCAATACGCTCAGAACCGGCGCGGCATCACCGCTGCCGGTTCTCTTTTGTATGCGTCGATGTCCTCAGCGTGTAAACGTTGTTGAAGGTTTTGACAGGCAGCGAACAGCGTACTTTTACCTAATTATGCTAAAAATGTTTTTCCAGTTCCTGCACGTGGTACACCTCTACTAACGCTGCCAAAACAGCAGAACTTATACGTTATAGAGAGGATGAGCATGATGCAGCCGATTTTTAAAGAGTTTCACAATGACCAGGAGGTCGTCGAAGCCATTCAGTCACTGAAAAGCAAAAACATCAACGAGGACGACATTTACATCATTACCCACGATGAGGATCGAACGGATCGAATTGCGGACGAGGCGGAAGCAAACACCATCGGATTGGATGAAGAGACGCTTGGCACTGCTGCGCGCAACCTGTTCCGTAAAAAAGGGGATGAACTGCGTGCAAAGCTGGAGGAACTCGGATTTGAAGAATATCACGCAGAAGAACTGGAAGAAAAGCTGGACGAAGGAAAAGTAATAGTTGTCGTCCAACATGCACCTGAGGGATTTGATATTTATTAACAACAAGCGCAGTATTCCATCAGAAGAAGGCATGGATCATTCGTTGAAGCTGCTCAAGGAAGGCTATCAGTTTATCCTGAACCGCCGTTATACAATGGATGCCAATATCTTTGAGACGAAGCTACTCGGAGAAACAGCCATCTGCCTGACAGGAAGCGAGATGGCCGAGCTTTTTTACGATACGGATAAATTTAAGCGTGAGGGAGCAGCGCCAAAGCCTGTGCAGAAAACGCTTTTTGGAGAAGGCGGCGTACAAAGCCTGGATGGGGAAGCCCATCATCATCGGAAAGCGATGTTCATGCGGGTGATGAAGCCGGATGACCTTCAGACGATCCGCCGGCTGTTTGCAAAACACTGGCAGAAGGATGCTCGCGCCTGGGAACAGCAGGACGAGATCCAGCTGTATGAAAAAGTAAAAACCGTATTGTTTAAAGCAGCCTGTGAATGGACAGGTGTGCCGCTTGAGGAAAATCCGGAAGACCGTGCTGATCAGATCAGCGAGATGTTTGAAACTCCAGCGCATATCGGAATCCGACATTTAAAAGGCTGGAAGGCTAGATCTGATGCAGAGAAGTGGATGGCCTCATATGTAGAGGAGGTGCGGAACGGAGAACGGAGCGACGCAGCGGGCACACCGCTGGAAGCATTCAGTCTGCACCGTGATCATCATGGAGAGCTGCTGGATGCAGAAACAGCTGCTGTCGAACTGCTGAATTTGATTCGCCCGATTACGGCCATTTCCGTATATGTGGCGTTTGCGGCTTTAGCTCTGCATGAATACCCGGAAGAAGCTGCCAAGCTCCAGTCAGAGGAAGCTCGTGAACGCTTTGTGCAGGAAGTTCGCCGGTACTATCCGTTCTTTCCATTCACAGCTGCCCGGGTAAAGCAGGATTTTACGATGGGAGAGCACACGTTTAAAGAAGGGACGCTTGCACTGTTAGATTTATATGGTACGAACCATCATCCGGATGAATGGGAAAATCCCGGACGGTTTCAGCCATCCCGCTTCGAAGGATGGCAGGGCACCCCTTTTCAGTTTATTCCTCAAGGCGGAGGCGAGTTTGATTTCGGTCACCGCTGTGCAGGTGAGTGGATGACGGTCGAGCTTTTAAAGGAAAGCGTTCTGCAGCTTCAGGAACATCTCAGCTACGACCTTCCCGAGCAAAACCTTTCGTTCAGCCTGACGACAATTCCCACGATCCCGGAGAGCGGGATTGTTCTAAAGAACGTGCAGCCGGTTTAACAGCTGCCTTCTGAGCCTCGTACCAGATCATCGGTATGGGGCTTTGCCGTGACAAATGGAAACGGCGTCTCATTCTTATATAGAAGAAACGAAGCAGATTCTGACGCTTTTCATGCGCAGATGTTCATTGAAAAATGCCTTGAACACCCTCTTTTTAAACGGATTTTGCTGAAAGAAAAGCAGGTCGAGTTAAATAAGAATTCTGAATACGAAAAAAGACTTGCAGGAAGTAAAACTTCCGTGATATATTTAATCTCGCTGCTGAGGAACACAGCATCACAGCGGCGCAAACAGTTCAAAAAAAGTATTGACTTATTTGAAGTGCTGTTATAAAATGTAATAAGTCGCTCTTAAGACAGAGCGGCATTTGCTGTCCTTTGAAAACTAAACAAAAGACAAGAAGAAGGAAAGAGAATGAATCATTCTCTGTCAATTTTTGAAATACAGGAATCTTTAGCCAGATTCCGTTCTGACCGACCGGGAAACCGGGAGG
>NZ_JBPZEY010000009.1:0-138572 GCF_052061695.1 Alkalicoccus luteus | reverse complement strand
AGGAAACGGTAGTCGATGACTTGGAGAAGCTTCGCTGTCCGGCGGATCCAGATGCGCGGGTGGGGCACAAGACCGCCGATACGTCCTTCTTCGGATACAAGACTCATCTGGCGATGAGTGAAGAGCGCCTGATTACCGCGGCAGTCGTCACGACTGGAGAAAAGAATGACGGAAAGCAGCTGACGACCCTCATAGAAAAAAGTGTCCAAGCCGGAATGACGGTAAAGACGGTTATAGGGGACGCTGCTTATTCCGGAAAGAAGAATATCGAATACAGCCAGGAGAACAACATCGAACTGATCGCCAAATTACATCCGCAAATTACGCAGGGTGGCCGGAAGAAGGAAGATGAATTCGAGTTTAACAAGGATGCCGGCATGTACGTGTGTCCGGCTGGACACATGGCGATACGAAAAGCAAGAACCGGCCGCAAAAACGTTGGTAAAAATCAACGAGAGACGTACTACTTTGATATCGAAACATGCAAACGATGTCCCCTTCAGGAAGGGTGTTATACCGAGGGGGCCAAAAGCAAAACCTATTCGACTTCCATACCATCCCGGGAACATACCGATCAGACTGCCTTTCAGCAAAGCACCTACTTTAAGGAAAAAGTCAAAGAACGGTACAAGATTGAAGGCAAAAATAGCGAACTCAAACATCGACACGGGTACGAAGCAGCCACTTCCTCGGGTCTGATTGGTATGGAACTGCAGGGCGCCATGGCCATCTTCACTGTGAACTTGAAGCGAATCCTGAAACTAATCGGTACAACGTAGCCGCTGCAAACCACACGATCAACAAAAAACCGCCCGTTTCTCCAAGGTTGGGGAGAAACGGGCGGTTTTCATATGAGATTCTGCGATACGAAACGAAAAATCGCTAGATTTTCAGTGGCCCCGGCAATGCGGCTGGCTCCTTCCTATTTCGATCCGTTTTCGCGGCGTTCCCTGGCTGAGGCGCCCAGAAACTTAAAGGCTAGCACAAAATCAAATGCGGCAAACGCGATCAGAATAATGGTCAGTGCATCCATGCCTCCGGTCCGGTTCGTGCTTTGAATCGCCATGAGCACGAATACGGTACCGAGAAAGACGAACAGATACCCGTTAAAGCGCAGGGAGCCGATCATAGCAGCCAGCCTCTAACGATCAATTGAATCGACTGCTCCATTTCCTCCATCTGCTCCATGAGATCCTGGAGCTGTTCGCCAAAAATCACCTGAACGAGCATCACGAAGGAGTTGATCCCGACGTGCGCAATGATCGGTACGATAATGCGCTTCGTCTTGACATAGAGCCATGCAAACACAACGCCCATTGCCAGGTAGACGAGCAGGTGCTCAAAGTCGAGATGGATCACGGCAAACAAAAATCCGCTTCCGAGCGCTGCGATCCAAAAGCCAAAGCGCTTATACAAAGCACCGAAGATCACCATACGAAAGACAATTTCTTCAATAACAGGGCCAAGTACAGCGACCACAAAGATGACGAACGGCGCGGCGTTAGCCATGCCGACAATCATGTCGGTATTCTCGGAGCCCGGCTCAATGCCAAACGCAAACGTTTCAATTAAAGCCGCAGCATACTGGGCGAAAAACGCGAGGAAGATACCGCCGATTGACCAGAGAATTGTCTGCGGAATGTCCGCCTTGCCCTCCTGCAGCTTCGGGTTCGGCTTCGCTCGGAGCGCGAGCCAGACAATAATGAAGAAGCCAATTGTAAATCCGACCGAAATCGACTGGCCGGACAGCTGTTCCATCGAACCGTCAAACCCAAGTGCGATCAGCACAGGCATAATGACGACCGGGGAAAGCTGCATGAGAATAAAGGCTACAAGAATGAGCCAATAGTGTTTATTCAAACGGATGTCTCCCCTTCTGTAGTAAAGTCACAAGTCTAAAATCCATTGTAGCATACGAAAGTTGCCCCCCGCTTTTCTCACGTTTTAACGTTTCTGTGAACGGGCATAGTATGAAGGTGTGTGCGGTTACAAAGCCTAAAAAAATCATCCGAAAGGGTTGCAAATTTTTCTGAGGTTGATTATTATAGGAATTGTGTTAGCACTCAAATAAACCGAGTGCTAATAAGATTACTTAAACGTGAAAAAGCATGCCTGGCATGCCCAAATATTAAAGGAGGGTGTTTTCCTTGTTAAAGCCATTAGGAGATCGTATCGTAATTGAACTCGTACAGCAGGAGGAAAAGACGGCAAGCGGAATCGTACTGCCGGACTCTGCAAAAGAAAAGCCGCAGGAAGGGAAGGTCGTAGCAGTTGGTACAGGCCGTCTCACAGAAAGCGGAGAGCGCGTGGCGCTTGAGATCAAAGAAAACCAGAAAGTTTTGTTCTCTAAGTATTCTGGAACAGAAGTGAAGTACGAAGGCCGCGAACTTCTTATTCTTCGCGAAAGCGACGTACTGGCGATCATCGAATAAGGAATTCCCGTTAACACTAAATCTTTTATATGGAGGTTGATTCAGCATGGCAAAAGAAATTAAGCACAGTGAAGACGCGCGCCGCGCAATGATGCGCGGGGTAGACCGTCTTGCAGATACAGTAAAAGTAACGCTTGGACCAAAAGGACGTAACGTCGTTCTCGAGAAAAAGTTCGGTAACCCGCTTATCACGAACGACGGTGTGACAATCGCAAAGGAAATCGAACTCGAAGACAACTTCGAGAACATGGGCGCCCAGCTCGTATCCGAAGTAGCGTCTAAAACAAATGATATTGCTGGTGACGGTACAACAACAGCAACCGTTCTGGCACAGGCTATGATCAAGGAAGGCTTGAAAAACGTTACTTCCGGTGCGAACCCAATGGTGATTCGCCGCGGAATTGAAAAAGCAACTCAGGCAGCGCTTGACGAGCTGAAAAAGATCTCCAAGCCGATCGAAGGCCGTGAGTCTATCTCCCAGGTAGCTGCGATCTCTTCTGCAGATGACACTGTCGGTGAACTGATTGCAGAAGCAATGGAGCGCGTTGGAAACGACGGCGTTATCACAGTGGAAGAGTCCAAAGGCTTCTCAACAGAGCTTGAAGTCGTAGAAGGAATGCAGTTCGACCGCGGATACGCATCTCCTTACATGGTAACGGACTCTGACAAGATGGAGGCTGTTCTGGAAGATCCGTACATCCTTATTACCGATAAGAAAATCGGCAACATCCAGGAAGTGCTTCCTGTACTGGAGCAGGTTGTACAGCAGAGCAAGCCGATCCTGATCATTGCAGAAGACGTAGAAGGCGAAGCGCTCGCAACGCTCGTTGTGAATAAGCTGCGCGGTACGTTCAACGCAGTAGCAGTAAAAGCACCTGGCTTCGGTGACCGCCGTAAGTCCATGCTTGATGACATCGCGACGCTCACAGGCGGCGAAGTGATCACAGAAGACCTCGGTCTCGACCTGAAGTCTGCGCAGATTACACAGCTTGGCCGCGCATCTAAAGTCGTTGTCACAAAAGACAACACGACGATCGTGGAAGGTGCCGGCGACTCTGCGAAGATTGCAGACCGTGTCAACCAGATCAAGTCCCAGATTGAAGAAACAACATCTGACTTCGACCGCGAAAAGCTGCAGGAGCGTCTTGCTAAGCTTGCAGGCGGCGTAGCAGTCGTCAAAGTCGGTGCAGCTACAGAAACAGAAATGAAAGAGAAGAAGCTCCGCATCGAGGACGCCCTCAACTCTACGCGTGCAGCAGTAGAAGAAGGCATCGTTGCAGGTGGTGGTACAGCGCTCGTAAACGTGCTGACAGCACTGAAGACACTCAACCTCGAAGGTGACGAAGCAACTGGTGCCAACATCGTGTACCGTGCGCTGGAAGAGCCAGTACGCCAGATCGCTGAAAACGCTGGCCTGGAAGGCTCTATCATCGTAGAGCGACTCAAAGGCGAAAACGTCGGCATCGGCTACAACGCTGCAACTGGCGAGTACGTCGACATGGTCGAGCAGGGTATCGTAGACCCAACAAAAGTAACACGCTCTGCCCTTCAGAACGCAGCATCCGTATCCGCGATGTTCCTCACAACAGAAGCAGTCGTAGCAGAACTGCCTGAAGAGGACAACGCCGGCGGTGGCGGCATGCCTGACATGGGCGGCATGGGTGGAATGGGCGGCATGATGTAAGCCCAGCCCCCTTATATAAAGAGGCAGAAAGGAATTCGTTCCTTTCTGTCTTTTTTTGTTTGGTAGAAGAATGTATTTTGTTAAGATAGAAGTTAATCTGTAAACAGGAATATATATCGAACGGCAATACATACTGCGAAGCCAATTAATTAGGTTCGAAGTCGATAATACCTTTTAAAAATGCAAGAATCTATTGTATCCATTACCTCTAAATTAGGCTCAATATTAAACTAAGAGCATAAAACTATATAATAATTTAGGATTTCAACATATCAAAAATTTGAAAGGAGTCCTTCAAGTGAACTCTTTACAATTAGGTTGGATTGATTACTCTAGTGAACATAAAAATAAGGTAATGGCAGTACTTGATTTACTTTCTAGCAAAGGGGCAGTCGATGAGCTTGGAACTGGGGCCATTCGAGATGGATTTGGAGATTTGTTCTTTCCAGGCACGTCCACTATTCAGACGCGGGCCAAATATTTTTTTATTGTTCCTTACCTTATGATGGAGTTAGAAAGAGAAAATCACGATTCACACAAGCAATTTCTTGAAAAGCTTAGTGCCAGAGAAATAGACTTAATTCATATTCTCGCAGGCAACGAAAAAATAGGTGTAATTGGAGCAAGAGCGCGCAAGAAGCTGAAACGAAAACCTTCAAGTATATATTGGAATGGTCTTAAAACGTTTGGCATATTTAAAAAAGGTCATCTTTCTTTAGAAAACTATGCTAAGACCTTTGTTGCCATGCAACGGAGAAAAGATGCGGCGTTTTCTTTAGGTGATGAAAGTGGAGATGACTTGACTTCTGGAGCGAATGAATATGTTAGTAATTTTTGGGGGTGTGCCCCTCCTTTAGCGAATTGGAGGGATACCCTTAACATGGAACTTACTTTTTCGGAAGCAACTTTTCTAAAAGAAAGTATGATTAAATCAACCAAATCAGATAGCAGTCTGTTAGCATTTTTACTTTCTCAAAATCCAAGTAAGGTTAAAGAAATAGAAAGCTTTGATATGATTGGAGAGCAGTTTAAACTTCAAGGCAAGCTACGTGAGGACTACATATTAGCAAGGGAATTTAGTGAATTTATTTCTGGAGCGAATATTCGTTATAACATCATTCTTTCTAACAATAGGAATGAGCAAGCTGCGGAAAAATGGAAAGAATGGATGAACAGTCGGTTTGTTAATAAAGAACTTTCTCATTTTCAACAAGAGAAAGTACTCACACGACTTAATATTTATAATCCACTACTATCAAGATTTTTAAGAGAATGGAAGGAATCTGTAATTAAAAGAGATGTAGGGAAAATAGATAAACTACTGATCAAGCGAGAGCTTGAATTAAAATCTAAAGAACGTGCGAAGTTAAACAATGCCAATTACTATGCCTATGAAAAAGGAACTTGGTTAGGAGCTGAAAAACTGCAGTACCGCTTCATAAATTCAAGAGTTTTAATAAAAGATATCTATACAGCTTTGGAGGGATAGTGTGATTAAACCAGATAAAGACCGGCTGAACTATAGTGAAATGTTAAAGCCTCCTGCTGGATATGAGGTGTCTTTTGCCATAGGTACTACTTATTCATTAGATTTAGAGGCATTGATTGGTGTCCCATTAGCCCTTAGTTTATCTGAAGAAATGGATGATACGCTCCAAAAAGACCCTATCTATATGTTGGAAGGACTTCGAAGAAGCGCAGATCAAATGGTAATATTTTGTGAAGCGGGACAGATTAAAGTGCCTCAAAAGGAAAACTCCTTATTTGCACTTATGGAAGATAGTGTATTCGAAGTCGCCCTAGAAAATGAAATGTCCTTTCATCCGAAAATTTGGCTAATAAAATACGAGAATAGTGATAATCACTTTTTATATCGATTGCTTGTACTTACTAGGAACCTCACTTTTGATCGAAGTTGGGATCTTGCTTTAGCGGTTGAAGGCGAAATGTATGAGGAAGTGAGTGATAAGAACCAACCCCTGATCGATTTTATAAAGTTTTTAACACCCTATACGATGAGTAAAGAAAAAAAAGAACATATTGATAAAATAATAAATGAACTACCCTATATTCATTTCGATTCTGGAAATAAATATATCCCTGATTTTGAATTTCATCCTTTAGGAATAGAGGGATATGATTCGGAGAAATCCGGAATATTTGAAGATTATCATGAGAAGATTGTAATTTCACCTTTTATCTCTAAAGAAGTTATAAATGAATTAGGTAATAAATCATTATCTTCATCAAAAAAAGTGTTAATAACAAGAAGGCTTGAGCTGCAAAAGTTAACAAAAGAAATCTTAAAAATATTTGATGTCTATGTTTTAAAAGATATAATCCTTGAAGGGGAAGATGCTGTTAGCGAAGACGACGCCAAA
Organism: Alkalicoccus luteus; assembly: GCF_052061695.1. Classification (NCBI taxonomy): domain Bacteria; kingdom Bacillati; phylum Bacillota; class Bacilli; order Caryophanales; family Bacillaceae; genus Alkalicoccus; species Alkalicoccus luteus. Next base: position 132,075 of record NZ_JBPZEY010000009.1, on the reverse strand, counting down.
TTAAAAATTCCGCAATTACAGGATATTCATGCCAAATTCTATGCGAGGACTAAAAAAAATCAGCATCATATCTATATTGGTTCAGCAAACAGTTCTAGGAACGCTTTTAATGGAAATATAGAATTTTTATTGAAACTTCAGTATAAGAAATACGGCTTCAAGCTTACATCTTTATTGGATAACCTGTTCGGAGAAGATGACAGAGATAATCCTTTTGAAAAAATAGAAGAACTACCTAAAGACGACATGGAAGAAAAAGATGACATATCGGATAGGCTTCAGAGAGTAATTAAACAGCTGGTCCGTATTCGATCAAGTGCCAGTGTCCAAAAAAAGAAGGATACTTATTCTCTCCACCTTTCATTTAATGCAATTCCTAGCAAGTATAGTATCCTGATTGGTCCTTTACTAAGTGAGAAAATGATCTTCATACAAGAAGAAACCATGTTCAAAGATTTAACTATTCTCGAACTTGGAGAATTTTATAAAGTAAAAGTCGAAGGGGACGGAGAGAGTATAGTACGGATTATTAAGATACCGACAATAGGATTGCCACCAGAGCGTCATCGAGAAATCTACCGTTCAACAATTAAGAATTCTTATAGCTTTTTACAGTATATAGCTTTTTTATTAGCTGATGACTTTCTTTTATCCGCTGTAGAGCAAATAGAACAAAAGGGACAAGGCGCTTTAAATTGGGATTTGAAAGCAGGCAATTACCCTATATTATACGAGAATATGCTACAAGCAGCAGCTAGAGCACCAGAAAAACTAAAAGACATTGATCATGTCATTCAATTAATTGATGATAGAGAAATCATTCCAAACGAATTTTATCGTTTATATGAAACATTTAATGAAGCTGTAAAGATGGTGAATGAATGATAAATTTAAAACAAAAAGAAGCAGATGTACTTGAAGGGCTTAAAGATTTTCAGAGAGAAACCGTCGAACGGGTCTACGATTTAATGACGAATGACTATACTCGTGTACTCGTAGCAGATGAAGTCGGACTTGGAAAAACAATGGTTGCTAGAGGTGTAGTGTCTAAATTAGCCAGGTATTATCAGGAAAGATTTGATAATCAATTTTTTAAAGTAGTGTATGTCTGTTCGAATCAAAGCATTGCTAGTCAAAACATTAAGAAATTGAAAATCGATGACAACATCAAACTGGAAGATTCCTCGGACACCAGATTGTCTATGCAGCATTTAAAAATATATGAAGAAAAATATAACATAACGTCAAATGATAATTACATCCAATTAATTCCTCTAACTCCTACTACGTCGTTTACGATGACTGCAGGGTGTGGCAGTGTAACAGAGAGATCACTGATATACGCTGTGTTAAAAAGGTATAGTCTGGTACAAGGTTACTTAAACGAACTTGATATTTTGTTGATGGACACAGCAACAAAGGGGTGGAAATCGGCAAAGGATCAATATGAGAGCCGTGTAGAACAATGCCAGTTGATCGGCCGTGAAAAATATATTAATGATATATGCAAACGTATAGATGATTTTCTTGAAAAGAATATGTCTATTATTGATGAGCTAATGGAAGTCCTTACAAAGATTAAAATAGAAAATATTAAAGGTATAAGAGTAAAGGGCGCTGTTTCTATCATCTATAAGCTACGCAGGATGATGGCAGAAATCAGCGTTGATATCATGAATCCTGATCTTGTGATTATGGATGAATTTCAACGGTTTCCTGAATTAGTTAATGCAGATAGTGAAAGCGAGACTGCCTTGTTAGCAAGGAAGTTTTTTAACAGTTCAAGGTTTTCAGATGAAGAAAAAATGAAGATCTTATTGCTTTCGGCCACGCCTTATAAGTTATACTCTACGATGGAAGAAATAGCAGAAACCGGTGAGGACGAGCACTACAAGGAATTTTTACAAGTAACTGGATTTCTATTTGAACATCACCCAAAACAACAAAAAGATTTTAAAGAAGTATGGGCTAATTATTCGAATTCCTTGCGCTTGTTAACAGGGAATGACGTTGCTGTTATTCAGGCAAAGAAACAAGAAGCAGAGGATAGTTTATATAAAGGGATTGCAAGAACTGAACGATTGGCGGTAGAAGGCTCCAGTGATCTAATAAGTGCTTCTGTTATTCCACTGAAAATAACAAGAGAAGATATTTTATCTTACATAAATATGGATCTTCTTTTACAAAATACAGGGATCAAGAACAAAGTACCTGTTGACTATGTAAAGTCTACTCCATATCTTATGTCATTTATGGAGCATTACAAATTGAAACAAAAAATCACTCAATTTGTAGTTAAATATCCGGAAAATATTCAACAGATAGATAAACCATATTTATGGTTAAAGAAAGATAATATAAATAACTATAAAAAACTACCTGATACTAACGCGAGGCTATCTAATCTTAAGAAAGTAGCTTTTCCCAACAATGCAGAACGTTTGTTATGGATTCCACCTTCTTTGCCATATTATGAATTTAGAGGACCTTATACTGGCCAAATCAATTTTTCAAAACTGCTTATTTTTTCAGGTTGGGAAATGGTTCCACGGGCAATTTCTACGATGCTGTCTTACGAGGCAGAGCGTACAACAGTTGGCGAACTTATCAGGAAAACAAAGAAAAAAAAGAAGAAACAAAATCAAAAATATTTTGCTGAACACAGGTTTCCCCAACCAAGATTATTGTTTTCAATTAAAGATGGACGACCAGCTTCTATGAATCATTTAACCCTTTTATATCCTTCCATTACATTAGCCAAGCTGTTCGACCCAGTAGACGTTTTAAACAGAAAGCTTACATTGAACGAGATCAAAGCAGAAATTAAAGACAAGGTAAAATTTCTGTTAAATCATGTAAATTATAATTCTGCAGCACTCACTAATCGCGCAGATAAAAGATGGTATTATATAGCTCCGCTATTATTTGATCTGGAAGAAGCATTGATAAAGGATTGGTTCAACAAAGAACATCTCTTATCTGAACTCGAAGAGAACAGTGAGGACTCGGTAAAAGATAAGTCAGTTTTAATTAAGCATTTAGAGGTTTTGCAAGCCATTTTCATAGGAGAGAAGACGATAGAATTAGGAAAGCAACCAGATGATTTAGTGGATGTATTGGTTAATATGGTTTTAGGCTCACCTGCCGTTTGTACTTTACGTATGTTTGATGAAATTAATAATAAGTCACTTCGTCACGCAGTACAATTAGCGAAAACTCTTATAGATAGAATGAATACGCAAGAGGCAACTGCAATAATTGAATTGGAATATGGAAATAAGAAATGCACTGTACCTCACTGGCAAAACCTCTTAAAATACAATGTTGATGGCAACATCCAAGCAATGCTTGATGAATATTCTCATATGATTATCGAAGAAGCAGGGCTCAGGTTTGAAAAGGTTGATGATCGCCAAAATCAACTGGTCCAGCTGATGGTTTCCGCATTTGATACACATACTTCAAGTTACAAAGTTGATACAATAGAAAGCTTCAAGCGAAGGATTAAAGGAGAACATGGTATTGAACAAGCGATGAATATACGCACGAATTATGCGGTAGGTTTTGCCAATAGAAAAAATGAAGAAACCGCCCATAATAGAAAAAATAATGTAAGGTTGGCATTCAACTCTCCAATGCGTCCATTTGTACTTGCGACGACCTCTGTGGGACAAGAAGGTTTGGATTTCCATTACTACTGTCGTAAAATTTCACATTGGAATCTTCCTTCTAATCCAGTAGATCTTGAACAAAGAGAGGGAAGAATTAATCGCTATAAATGTTTAGCCATCCGACAAAATCTAGCTACTAAATATAGTAATATCACTTTCAAGTCAGATATATGGCAAGAAATGTTTCAAACAGCTAACGACCAAGAGCGAGATGAACATACACCAGAACTGGTACCATTTTGGTCGCTGCTAGAAAAACAAGACATAAAGATAGAACGTATTGTACCGATTTACCCACTGAGTAAAGACGGCGTTAAATACAAGCGTCTGATGAAAATTATGCAACTATATCGATTAAGTTTAGGGCAGGCTAGACAACATGAGCTATTGGAGTATTTATCTGAGACGGATTTAGGACAGGAGCAACTGAAAGATTTGTTTATGAACTTAAGTCCTTATTACAAAGAAAAAGGTAAATTAAAGAGTAAATGATAAGTTATTGATGAAATTTTGATATTAAATGCTAATAATAGAGCTAACTAATGTAGAGAAGATAACTATTCAGAAGCAAGTCCCACTTCAATCTTAGTATTCTTACTTTTAAAAGCTGTCGTGTTGTTTGTAGAAAGAGAGTTTGTTACAACAGGGTTTTCATTGGTAAATCAGCTCCCAATTCATTATAGTATAAGGCTAATATGCTATAGTGTGTGAAAAAAGAGGGTGGAATTGTATGGGAACGGAAGCTGCCAATAAGAAGGAGATGATGACATTACTCCGCTCTATTATAGAGAATCAACTGAGCGGAGAAAATGTGCGCGTTTATTTATTCGGCTCCTGGGCTCGTAAGCAGGAAAAGCATAGTTCGGACATTGACATCGCCGTGGAATCAGTTGATCCCATTTCACCTGCCGTATGGAACAGCTTACTTGACGAAATCGAAGAATCAGCTATTCCGTATAAAGTAGACGTGGTTGACTTGGATACTACTAATGCAGTGTTTAAAGAACGCGTGAAGAAGGAGGGAGTTATTTGGAAAGATTACATCAGCGACTAGCATCAGCTGAAAAAGCACTGAACTCTTTTGAACAGCTGGCGCTACTGGATACACTTAGTGAAATTGAAAGAGATGCTGCTATTCAACGTTTTGAATCTACGTTTGAAGCAACTTGGAAAGCTGCAAAGCAATATTTATATGATGTAGAAGGAATAGACGTCGGATCGCCTAAAGGTGTGATTCGCAGCAGCAGAGAGGTTCATCTGTTCAATGATGAAGAAGCTGTTCAAGCACTGGAAATGGTAAACGACCGTAATCTGACGGTTCATACGTACAACGAAGAGGTGGCATTCAAAATTAAGCAAAACCTCCCTCGCTATTATCAGCTTCTCAGAACTTGGACCGACCGTATGAAGCGCCATGTTAAATGAAATGTAACCAGTTCAATCAAGCAGAACAACTGCTGATAGAGAAAGGAGTATATCACCAAATGAAGCCTATCTCGATGGAATCGTATATCAAGAAACATAGCCAATCGAATCCGCACAGTAATCCTGAATCTATCAGAAAAGCGCTTCAAGAAGCGGTCAAGAGTAAGAAAAATGGTGAAACATGCAGCACATGTGGCAGCACTATATGGGCGCTTGGCAGTGCATTCGCAGGAAAAGAATGTTTTACCTGCATCACTGGAGACACGGATTCATCAGATGATTACGAGATCAGAGAAGTGTGCTGGTAGCGGCTGTTCAGATAAGAGCGTGTCTCGTCTATTCATAGCGCTAATAAGAAGTTGCAGAGAGATTGTTCAATGAAGCAATCTTGTGCCCGGAGCGTCTGGCAGCTTGAAGGTGTAAGGATATTGCGGACTTGATAATGGGAATCTTTCGCGAACGAAAAAGGCGTCCGGGGCGGCCCGTAAGTTGAAGGAAGCCGGAGGCAAACAAACGAGGTAATGAACTGAATCAAGATTCAATACCAACCTGAAGCGTAAAGGATAAATCTGACAAACTGATGAAGGCTAATAAATGAAACCACCTATGCCATCTTATTTACCGTGAAGCGTCAATACAGTTGTTGTCACTGAAAGCTATAAAATAGACTGTAAACAGCACCGACTTTACAAATAAATAAGCATGTTCGATAAATGGATCCCTTCTATTTTCAGCTTGGCGAGAACTTACCTTTATGCAGATCCTTGATGTTTTAAGGAAGGGAAGGCTCGCTCATTCTTTTCGAGGCGAGGACCGGCTTCTCAGGAGGATCAGATCGAGGCGAAAGCCGAGCCAGTTCCCTCCGAAAGCGAGTGCCCGCAGATACAGGCAGATGCGACGTGATTCACTTAAACCGACTTTGTCGACACTCTCAGACGTTATCCACCAGGATAAGGTCTTTTTTTATTCCTTTCCTATTAAAAACGTCCAGATTTCTTTTGACAAGGCGGGGTTCTCGTGTTATCGTTAAAAACGTTAAATAAATTCTTAACAAACTTAATTCGCTTCAAGAACTGGAGTTGATCATAATGGATGTCAATCTAACACTGAAAAATTACATTAATGGGGAATGGGTGGAAGCAAAGTCCGGTGAGACGCGCGACATCATCAATCCGTTCAATCAGGAAGTGATTGCAACGGTCCCGGAAGCAGATGAAACAGACACGAAAGAGGCGATTGCCGCAGCGCGTGAAGCGTTTGATAACGGAGAATGGCCGGAGACACCGGCGACGGAGCGCGGAGCGATCGTGCGCCGTATCGCGGAGCTGATCGAGCGGGACAAAGAGGAGCTTGCTTACCTCGAATCGCTTGATACCGGCAAAACAATGGACGAGAGCCGCGGCGACATGGACGATATCGCCGGCGTGTTCCGCTACTACGCAGAGCTTGCGGATAAGAACGGCGGAGAGCTGATTGATTCTCCGGTGCCGAACTCTGTCAGCAAGGTCGTTCACGAGCCGGTCGGTGTCTGCGGTCAGATTACACCGTGGAACTATCCGCTGCTGCAGGCGTCCTGGAAGCTGGCGCCGGCACTTGCAACAGGCAACACGCTCATCATGAAGCCTAGTGAGATTACACCGCTCACAACGATCAAGACGTTTGCGCTCATGGAAGAAGCCGGCGTACCAAAAGGCGTCGCAAACCTCGTCTTAGGTGCAGGCGCCACTGTCGGAAACGAGCTTTCCACAAGCAACGATGTTGATTTGATTTCCTTTACCGGCGGAATTGAAACGGGTAAGAAAATCATGCAGGCAGCGAGCGGCAACGTGAAGAAGCTGGCGCTGGAGCTTGGAGGTAAAAACCCGAACGTGATTTTCGCGGATGCTGACTTTGACTTGGCAGTGGATCAGGCGTTAAACGGTGTCTTTTTCCATGCCGGCCAAATCTGCTCAGCTGGTACGCGGCTGATTGTAGAAGAAAGCATTCACGACCGGTTCGTTGAAGCGCTTGTTGAACGCGTGAAAAAATTCCGTATTGGCAGCGGTTTTGATGAAGAAACGCAGATGGGGCCGCTGATTTCGGCGGAGCATCTGGCGAAGGTAGAGAAGTATGTCGAAACCGGCATCAAAGAAGGCGCTACGATCGCTGTCGGCGGCGGACGCCCGGAAGATCCGGAGCTTCAAAACGGCTTCTTTTACCTGCCGACGATTTTCACCGGCTGCACGACCGATATGGACATCGTGCAGGAGGAAGCGTTCGGCCCGATCATCACGGTCGAAACATTTACGACCGAGCAGGAAGCCGTGAAGCTTGCGAATGACTCCATTTATGGACTCGCCGGCGGCGTATTCACACAGGATACGGTGAAGGCAGAGCGCTGTGCGGCTAAGATGCGCATGGGCACCGTCTGGATCAATGAATTTAATCTGTACTTCCCGCACGCGCCGTGGGGCGGTTACAAGCAGTCCGGCATCGGCCGCGAGCTAGGAAGACTCGGAATAGAAGAATATACGGAAACAAAGCACATTTTCCAAAACCTGAAGCCGGAGCCGCTTCACTGGTTTTAATCACAGCCGCTTAGGCACACAGACTGGAACATCAAGGAGGAATCGATCATGAGTGAACGTTACGATTATGTCATTGTAGGGGGCGGAAGTGCCGGATCTGTTCTCGGCAACCGTCTCAGTGAAGATGGAAAGAAAAGCGTCCTCGTACTGGAAGCGGGACGAAGCGACTATAACTGGGATCTGCTGATTCAAATGCCGGCGGCTCTGCCTTTCCCGGCAGGAAAGAGCCTGTATGACTGGAAATACGAATCAGAGCCGGAGCCGCACATGAACGGACGCCGCATCAAGCACGCGCGCGGGAAAGTGCTCGGGGGATCAAGCTCCATTAACGGGATGATCTATCAGCGGGGCAACCCGAAGGACTACGAGCGCTGGGGCGCAGATGAAGGCATGGATACGTGGAACTTCGCTCACGTGCTGCCTTACTTTAAGCGTTTGGAGAATGCACTCGCTTCTCCAAAAGATGATGAGATGCGCGGCCATGATGGTCCGATCAAGCTGGAGCGAGGACCGGCAACGAACCCGCTGTTCCAGGCCTTCTTTAATGCAGGTGTGGAAGCAGGGTACAACAAGACGGCTGACGTGAACGGCTTCCGTCAGGAAGGCTTCGGACCGTTTGATAAGCACGTTTACAAAGGACAGCGCATGTCCGCATCACGTGCGTATCTCCATCCTGTGATGGACCGTGAGAACCTGACGGTGATGACGCGCGCCTTCGTTCAAAGCATTGATTTTGAGGGCAAGCGTGCAAAAGGACTCACGTATAAGCGCAACGGTAAAATTCATCAGGTCGAAGCAGGGGAAGTCGTGCTTGCCGGCGGTGCGATCAATACGCCGCAGCTGCTTCAGCTGTCCGGTGTCGGTAACGCTGAGCACCTGCGCTCATTAGGCATCAAGCCGGTAATCGATCTGCCGGGCGTCGGTGAAAACCTGCAGGACCACCTCGAAGTGTATGTGCAGCACACGTGCCCGGAACCGGTATCTGAGCAGCCAAACCTGAACAAGCTGAAAATGCCGTTCATTGGTCTGCAGTGGATGCTCGGCCGTAAAGGTCCGGCGGCAACGAACCACTTTGAAGGCGGCGGGTTTGTCCGCTCCAACGATCTCGTGGACTATCCGAACCTGATGTTCCACTTCCTGCCGGTAGCGGTTCGCTACGACGGGGAGAAGGCGAAGACAAAGCACGGCTTCCAAGTACACATCGGACCAATGTATTCCGATGCACGCGGATCGCTTAAGATTCGTTCCAAGGATCCAAAAGAGCATCCAAGTATGGTATATAACTACCTGTCGACTGACCAGGATCGCCGTGAGTGGGTAGAAGCGATCCGCATCACGCGCCACATTATGTCCCAGCCGGCCATGAAAAAGTACAACGGCGGTGAAATTTCGCCTGGACCTTCTGTGCAAACAGAAGAAGAAATCCTCGACTGGGTACGGGAAGATGCAGAAACAGCCTTGCACCCTTCCTGCACAGCGAAGATGGGGCCGGAGTCTGACCCGATGGCCGTTGTGGACCCAGAGTCCATGCGTGTGCACGGTCTGGAAAACGTCCGCGTAGCAGATGCGTCTGCGATGCCATATGTGACAAACGGCAACATTCACGCACCTGTTCTGATGCTGGCTGAAAAAGCTGCAGACTTGATCCAAGGCAAGAAGCCGCTTGATCCAATTGAAATGGATTACTATCAGCACGGGGTTCACCCGGCAGATGCTGGCACAGTAAAATAATCGTTTCGTAAAGAGAAGGCCTTGGCGCCTTCTCTTTTTTATGGATAAATAGTTAAAATATACTATGAAAATAGATGTAAATATGTGAAGTTTCTGTTCTCCCTTCCGATATAAAGAGAGACTATTGGAAGAGAGGAAGAAGTATATGAAGCTATCCATACGCACAAAGCTGCTCAGCTTTATCCCAATCATGGTGGTTGTCGTCCTGTTGATCACAGGGCTTAGCTACAGCTTTGCTAAAGGTGAAATAGAGGATCAGATCGAGGAAAGACTTGCGCGGCAGGCAGGGGAAACGGCACAGGGAATGGACCGTGAACTTGCCGAGCATCAGCGCATCGGTGAAACGCTGGCAGTAGCTGTCGGAATAGAGGGATCGGCGTTCAGTCAGGCAGATTACGCAGCTTTGCAGGAACGTCTCGTGCAGCTGAACGATGCTACATTCGGCATCGGCGTCTGGTTTGAGCCTTTCGCCTATGACGCAGATACGGAGTATTTCGGTCCTTACAGCTACGAAGACGGAGACAATGTCGTGTTTACGGATGAATATGAGACCGCTGACTACGACTATCCGTCCCACGACTGGTATGAAGCAGGCGTTGCAGCAGGGGAAGCGGCTTGGACAGAGCCGTATTACGATGAGGCGCTCGACACGGTTCTCGTGACGACGAGCACGCCGTTTTACAGCGGAACCGGTCAGCTGGAAGGTGTTATCTCGAGTGACATGGATGCGGCTAACATTCAGCAGATGGCAGAAACATTGGAAGTCGGCGAGAGCGGCTGGGCGTTTCTCATAGATGGAACCGGCACGTTTCTCGCCCATCCGAATGCCGATACGCTGGAGAACGATCCCGCGCTTGCGTCCTTGAGCGATCAGTTTGGTGACAGCGGGACACAATCCGTCACGTTTGCGGATGGAGATGCCGTCGTATCACACGTGCCGCTCGATGCTACCGGCTGGACACTCGGACTTGTTTTGCCGGAAGCAGAAGTCTATGCCGGGCTGAATGCGCTGCTGCGAAACATCGCAATTACAGCGGGTGTCCTGCTTCTGCTCACAGGCGCGGCGATGGCTGTGCTTGCAGGGCGTATCACAAAACCGATCCGGGCTTTAAATGAGGAAGTAAAACACGTCGCAGAGGGCGATTTGTCCCGCCAGCTGACGGTTGCATCGCGTGACGAAACCGGTGAGCTGACAAAGAGCTTTAACGTCATGGTCGCAAATTTACGCTCGCTCGTCGAATCAGTCAAGCAGTCGGTGAACACCTCAGCAGACGCGGTGGAACAGCTCAGTGCTGTCTCAGAGGAAACGATGGCATCCAGTGAAGAGATTTCCCGGGCGATTCAGGATGTCGCAGATGGAGCGACAAACGCGGCGGCCTCTGCCGAGCAGTCCTCACAAAAAACAACGGACTTATCTGGTCAGCTGACGGCCCTTGCATCGATCACTGCTTCGTTAAACCGGCAGGCGAGAGAGGTGCAGGAGACCAATAAAACAGGCAGTGAACAGACGAACGAGCTGCAGCAGAAGGCAAAGCAGACGGATGCGATGATCAGCCGCGTAGAAGATACGGTGCGGGAGCTGAGCAGCCGTATGGGGGAAATCTCCTCGATCGTCAATACGATCACCTCCATCTCCGAACAGACGAATCTCCTTGCTTTAAACGCTTCAATTGAAGCAGCAAGAGCCGGAGAGCACGGTCGCGGCTTCGCCGTCGTGGCAGAGGAAGTACGAAAGCTTGCTGAAGAAACGTCCAGTGCTACAGGCCATATCCGGCGATCGATGGAGGACATTCAGGAACAGACAAAGACCGCCGCTGGCGAAATGGGCAGCGTCCGTGCGCTTTCGGGGGAGCAGTTTGCGATCACGGAGACGACTGTCGCCTCCTTTGCGACCATCGCCGAACGCAATGAGCAGATGAGCATGCTCGTTGCGCAGATGAACGATGGTATCACTGGGATTGAACGGAATAAAGAAGAGGTCGTCGGTGCGATTTCCCACATCGCGTCGGTCGTGGAAGAGAGTGCAGCTGCTTCTGAAGAAGTGAGCGCTTCGGCCGAAGAGCAGCTTCAGGCGCTGAAAACGGTCGCGTTTTCAGCTGAGGATCTGCAGCAGGCGAGCGAAAAGCTGAAGCAGCAGATCGAACAGTTTAAAGCATAGAAAACAGGCGCCCGTGATGAGTGTGGTCACAGGCGCCTGTTTTTAGTCTTCTTCTTTTTTCTCTTGCTCTTTTTCCTGCTCCTGCAGATATTCCTTGCGTTTTCGCTGTCGGTAGCCGTACGTGCCTTTCAGCACCGTTTCTTCGTCCTCGAGTCCAGCCCCGATTGCACCGATCACTGTTGCGAGACTCGTCACGAGCCAAGACAGATAAATGTAGTACCCAAAGCCGGCTTCCCGGCCGATGCCATCTTCTGATTCCAGCAGATCGGGCGGAATGAAGAGAAAGACCGCAATCAGAAAACAGGCGAGCAGGATAAAGTAATAGACAGCGACGCCCAGCCCGATCGTGAACAGGGTTGAATAGTTATGAAGCTTAATGAGCGACCGTTTATCCGGAGAGTCGCTCTTCTTCTCCCAGAGGCCGTGGGCGAGAATGATCCAAGAGGTCATCGCGCAGTACGAAATCACCATCAGCGTGATGGCTCTCGTTAAGGTATAATGATCGGCGAGCATCCAGACGGTCGGAAAGATGAGGGCGTAGGCCCCGGTCGCAAATGCGATAGCCACGACGCTTTTAAACGTACTGATCACCTGCCACGGGTGGTTGGCACGCACCATGCCGGTCGTGACTCTGAAATAGCCGTTTCCTTTTGGGCGCGCGCAATAGCGCACAGCAGTATCCTCGTTATCTTCAGTGACGACGCGGCTGATTGGCAGCAGTTTTTTTTGCGGACCACGTTTGATCAGCTCCCGGGAATTGAGGCTGTGAAGTTCCTTGCGCTTCGCTTTGGAGAGGCCGTCAATCCGCTTTTGCTCATTGTCCCGGACGGTTTCCGACGTTCCATGATGCATCTCGCTGATCAGCTGCAGCGTAGAGGATCGTACTCGCTTATATAGCGGTGCAATGCCGAGAGCCGGAAAGGAAATTTGAGCGATCGCTTCGGAATCGTCAACCTCTGCAACGAGAAATTCGTTATCTTTAAACAGCGGAATGTCCGTGATGGCGACCGTGTAATCCCACTCCTTTTGGTCGGCGATCCGCTGGGCATGCTGCATCGTTTTATCAGCATCTTCCTCAATCCCAACGTAAGAATCGACGACGACTTCCACCTTCCATGTGTACGCATCGTCCACGTAATCCTGAAGCAGGTTGGATAAATCGTTGGAAAGCTTATTGGATAAGTCAGAAGCCGCTTCCGGAGCCGGTACAATGCCAACGATAAGCTCCTCTTTAGAAGCATCGTCCGATTCGCTGTCCGGCATCGATTCCTCTTCTTCCTCTTCACGTTCTTCAGATGTTTTCTCCTCTTCCTGACTGTCCTGGTATTTTTCTTTTTGTTCTTCTTCCTGCTGCAACAACAAAACCTCCTTTATCATCTGACGTTGTATAGGCATGTTCTAACTACCGTATATACCCTTCTTCATGCGAATTTAATCATAGGTCAAAAGGATATTAAGAGTATCTTTGTTGAAGCGGAGGTAAGTAGCTTCCTTTATAAAAAAGAGCCCTGTGATTAAAAGACACCGCTGAATAAACAACCAAGTTTGGCAAGTAAAAGGGGTTTACTGTAAAATAAACAACCGTAACGCAGTTGTTCTCACAGAGTGCTGCATGGCTTTACATTGTTTTATTGGTGACTGGCGGATGAGAGCACTGATGAGCAGAATCGCTCTAAGCGTTCCGTTTTAATTTTCTAAGTGGTTTGAAAGGAAAAGCGAAAACAGGTCGTAAAGCAACGTGAAAGAACGAGCTTCCTGACTATGAGTGCGTTTGCCGGAAACTTTCTCATCCTCCCGTAATACGAAAACACAAGAACCTTCTCTTATTCGAGCAGGAATAGCAGTGAACGTGCAGAAGTGTTAACGAGTGAAAGGAAGGAAGCAGATGAATCCATACGATTGCATCACGGATTTTATATACGCTGATCATCCGCCAGAAGAGGCTGACATGATCGTGATACCCGGTTCGGATCACCTGCCGCTCGCTCGGAAAGGAGCCGAGCTGTATCATAACGGGTTTGCAGCGCGGATTCTGGTCACCGGCGGACAGCCGGCGCACATGCAAGAGAGCGAGTGGTCGTTTTTATCAAGAGAGTTACGGCACCTTGGCGTACCCGATGACGCCCTTATCAAAGAAGATAAAGCGCTGAATACGTTTGAAAATGCAGTATTTGCAAAAAAGGCAGCCGACGAGAAGGGCATACCTTATAGAAGGCTGTTAATTCCGGCGAAGGCGAGTCACGCGAGGCGGGTGCTGCTCACGTTTCAGGCGCGTTTCCCGGCCGATACGGAATGTTTCATCGTTTCCGTTCCGGACAGGGGCGGTGTAACCGCGTTAAACTGGATGTATTCAGAAGCAGGAATCGAGAGGACGATGCTTGAAGTCGAAAAAATCGGACGGTATTTCAAACAGGAGGTGGGCAGATGACCAGTATTGAAGGCATAAAGGTAAATGTCATTCAGTCACAGCAGGACCTTGAACAGGCATTTTCCATTCGGCGAAGGGTCTTTATCGATGAGCAGCAGGTGCCGCCTGAAGATGAATTTGATGAGAACGATACCCTTACAGCAGACTGTGTCCATGTTTTGGCAGAGGCAGATGGGGAGGCGGCAGGGACCGGCAGAATGAGACGCTCTGATACATACGGGAAACTGGAGCGGATCTGCATGCTGCCGCATTACCGCGGCCGCGGAATCGGTCAGGCGGTTATAGGGGCACTGGAGCGGGAAGCAGCCGCCAAGGGCCTTGAAGCGGTCAAGCTTCACGGACAGACGCACGCAGAAGGCTTTTATCAAAAACTTGGCTATGAAACGGTGTCGGATGTGTTTATGGAAGACGGGATTCCGCACATTGTTATGACAAAACAGCTGAACGAACAGGAGGAGTAACCGCTTGTATATTACATCTATTACTACTTCCAGGCTAAAAAATCCATTAAAGAAACCATTTAAAACGGCCCTCCGCACACTTCATGAAGCGGAAGCGGTTTTGATCCGCCTGGAAACCGACACGGGACTGACCGGCGTTGGAGAAGCTCCTCCAACCGCAGCGATTACCGGTGAAACGCTAGAAAGCATTGAAGCCGCAGTAACGACTGTGATCGGCCCTGCACTTCAAGGACTTCACTTACATGACAAAGAGTCTGTTTTTCAACAGCTGCACCGCTCCATTATCGGCAATACGAGCGCGAAGGCCGCTGTGGATATGGCTATTCATGACGTGTTGGCAAGAAAGAGTGGACTCCCGCTTTATCAATATCTTGGAGGCTGGACAAATGAGCTGGAAACTGATTATACAGTCAGCGTCAACGAGCCGGCTGAAATGGCAGAAGATGCCGCGTTATTTCGCCGATCCGGCTTTCGCATTCTGAAATTAAAAGTCGGTACGGACACGATCGAGAAAGATTTGCAACGCGTGCAGGCGGTGGCAGATGCAGCGGGAGAAGGAGTGCTGCTTAGGCTGGACGCCAATCAAGGCTGGAAGCCGAAGGAAGCGATCGAAGCGATTCAGGAAATGAGCGAGAGAGGACTTCCTGTCGAGCTGATCGAGCAGCCGGTCCACCGGCAGGACCTGAACGGATTGAAGCAGGTGACAGATGCTGTATCGATCCCGGTTATGGCAGATGAGAGCGTGTTTTCTTTAGAAGACGCGCGCCGCGTGCTCGAGGGACGATGTGCCGATATGATCAACATCAAGCTGATGAAAGCAGGCGGCATCTACATGGCCCAAAAAATTTGTACGCTGGCAGACGCCTACCGCGTTCCGTGTATGGTCGGCAGTATGATCGAATCACGCCTGGGCATTTCAGCAGCCGCCCATTTCGCAGGCTCGAGCCGTGCCATCACCCATTATGACTTTGATGCACCGCTGTTAATGAAAGAAGATAAGTGGACCGGCGGCCTTCGCTATGAAGGAGCGGCCATGCACCTTCAGCAAGAACCGGGACTCGGAATCCATCCGGTGCCGGCAGAGAAAGGAGTGCCAAACGCATGACGTATCGAGTGATCGTTCCGGTGGCGACGGTCTGGACAAGTCCGGATAAACCGCGGGACGTGGACGAACAAGCGCTTGAGGAGCCGCTGAACGTGCGAGGCTGGCTGAAAGGCCTGTCGACTAAAGAAGCGCGGGAGGAGCTGACAAAAGACAATATTATTCAGACGCAGGTGCTTTACAACGACAAGGTTGAAGTGGAGGAAGTACAAGGGGAATGGGCGAAGGTGTACGTTCCGCATCAGCCCTCGCGTAAAGCGGAGCAGGGCTACCCGGGCTGGATTCCGCTCCGGCAGCTCCAGCAGACGGATGACGTAAGCGACCGCGACACAGCTGTATCAACCGCTACTGCCTGGCTGTATAAAGACGGCGAAGCCTTTATGGAAGTCAGCTGGCAGACACGCTTTCATCAAACTGGTTCCTCTGATTCAGCGATTCTGGTAGACACACCACACGGAGAGCTGGAGCTCCCTGTAAAGGCAGCAGGCCCTGCTGAAGCAACTGGTAACGGTGAGGAAATTGTACGCAGCGGCCTCCCTTTTCTGGAACTTCCCTATCTGTGGGGCGGTATGAGCGGATTCGGCTTCGACTGTTCCGGTCTCGTTTACACAGTCCTGCGCGCCTGGGGCATTGACGTTTCCCGTGACGCCTCCGATCAGGAAAAAGAAGGAGAAGCCGTAGCGTTCCGGGATAAACAGCCGGGCGACCTGCTCTTTTTTGCGAAGGATGGGGGTACAGGAAACGTGTATCACGTCGGCTTTTATTACGGCGGCAATCAAATGCTGCATGCACCAAGCGCCGGCAACGGCATTGAGCTCGTCGATCTGGAACGGGCCCGGCACATGAAAGACTACTGCTCAACGAAACGTGTCATCACATGATAGAAAGAGACCGCTTTAACCGAAGCGGTCTCTTTCTATTGGTTAAAGCTCTCTGCTGAGCTTTTTTGTTTTCCGTAAATAGGCAAGGTACGGCATAAACGAGAAAACGAAAGCTGTGACGCTCATGATGAGCAAGACAGTCAGGATCGGTGTGAGCCAGACTGACTGTGTCACGTTTGTCAGAACCATCATAAGGATCAGTGGCAGCAGCGTCCAGAGCGACCAGCGCCCAAACTGCTGCTGCAGTGACAAATAATTCTCGTGGATGGTGGACACGTCCGTGTACATCGGCACGGCTTCCGGAGCTGCTTCAAATACGTGCATATCTCCCGTAGAAACGACGTGCCTCCAGCCTGATTCAGCAAATAAGGTCCAATAGGACGAATCCGGCTGCTGTTCATGATGAATGCTGTACTGCACAGCTTCCGGTTCTGCCTGACGCAGTCTGTAAAAAAAGCCGAACATGGCGAACCCTTCAAATTTCCAGCCTGCCGCAGCTAAATCCGACAGTTTTCGTAAATCCTTTTCTTCAGAAAATGCTAACCCTCGATTCATCACATACTTATGCTTCATTCTGCGCGCTCCTCTCGTTTCGTCAGAACATCCTCCGCCAGCTGAACCATGCGGCGGCGCCTTTCTATTTCCTCTTCGAGCATCGTCTGCCCTTTTGCAGTAATACGGTAAGCTTTTCGCTTTCCGCTGCCGCCGGCTGTTTCGATCACTTCGGCATCTGTGAGCTTTTTTAATGTTGTATATAACGATGCCGGTCCAATCTTCATTTCTCCGCCGGTCCACTTCTCTACCTGCTGCATAATGAGATACCCGTGCTGCTCTCTCTGCAGGGAAAGCAGAATATAAAAAGCTGCATCCGTCAGCGTTCCGCTCTCAAGCGAGTCTTTTCTGGGCAACTAAATCCCTCCTTTATATACTGTTTAATGATATATCATACTATGATTGTATCATTAAATGATATAAGTGCAACTTATTTTTTTGCTTTACATGTCATAAAGACTTAGTGTACTATGTAGTTAATACACTAGAACATAACAAGGAGGAGCTGCAATGGAAGTTGTATTGGAGGCAGTTGGACTGACAAAACGAATGAAACGAAGCACGCTCGTAGACAATGTGGATCTCTCGATCAGAAAAGGAGAGGTGTTTGGTCTGCTGGGCCCGAACGGCGCCGGCAAAACGACGACGATCCGGATGTTGAGCGGCTTGATTCGCCCGACAAAAGGGACCGTTCATATTAACGGTGCAGATTTAAAGCAGCAAAAGCGAAAGGCACTATCAGATGTCGGAGCTGTCGTGGAAAATCCGGAGCTGTATGATCATTTAAGCGGCTGGGACAATCTGAAACACTACGCAAGAATGCAAAGCGGCATTACCATACCCGATATAGTGGAAGCAGCAGAGAAGACTGGGATTGCGGACAGGCTTAAAGAAAAGACAGGCACTTACTCGCTGGGAATGCGGCAGCGGCTAGGACTTGCCCAGGCACTGCTGCACAAGCCGCGGGTGCTTATATTGGATGAACCGACGAACGGACTGGATCCGGCAGGCATCCGTGAAATGCGCAGTTATTTTCGTGAACTTGCTGAAAAAGAGGGCATCAGTATTCTTGTGTCCAGCCACCTGCTTTCTGAGATGCAGCTGCTCTGCGACCGGGCAGCTGTGATGCAAAACGGACGAATCATTCATACCGCAACGATTAAAGAACTGCTGCATGCAAACAAGCAGATTGTGTTGAAAACAGAGGATATGGAGTTGGCGGCCAACGCGTTAAGCGAGCAGACAACCATAACGAAAGACGGACTGCTGATTGAGGCGGATTCGGCAGAGGTACCTGATTTGAATCGCACCCTTGTAGAAGCGGGAGTCCGGGTTCAGGCACTGTATCCGGAGGAAAACGGCACGCTGGAAGAAACATTTTTATCGATGACGGGAGGGAAAGCAGGATGAAGCTGCTGCAAAATGAATGTATGAAGCTGTTTAAGAAAAAAGGAACGTGGGTGATGGGAACGCTGCTCGTTCTGTTTGTGATTGGAACGTCTGCGCTGTTTACCGTGATCCTGGAGCCGGCTCCGCAGTCAGTAGACATGCAGGAGGCAGAAGCCGCTTATGCGGAAGCGGAGGGGCTCGCCTACGCCGGTGAGGAGCATATTCTCGTGCCGGTTATTGAGAACGCAGCATTGATGAGCATCGTCACGATGTTTACCGTCATCGCAGCAGCCACCATCACTGCTGGCGAACATGCGAAGGGAACGATTAAGCTATTGCTGATCCGGCCCGTTTCGCGGTGGCAGATTCTGCTGTCGAAGCTAGGAGCAGTAGTCCTCTTCGGACTCGTCATGACAGGTTTGCTGTTTGCTTCCTCGTTTGTATCAGGTATGCTGTTCTATGGATGGAATCTTCCGGAGGGATATGTGGTGCAGACGGCAATGGATGGGATGACGGCACACGGGGTTTACAGCTATATCGCCGCGATGTACAGCCTTTGGTTTGTGGATCTGCTGCTGTTTACTGCAATTGCCTTTATGATCGGCACCGTGTTTAAAAGCAGCGCACTCGGAATCGGAGTTTCGCTCGTGCTGCTGTTTACCGGCAGCACAGCTGCAATGCTGATTGCAGATTACAGCATCGCAAACGTGTTTCTGTTTTCGCATACGGATCTGGCATCACGCTTTATGGGCTTTCCCGGCGTACTGGACGTCTCACTTGCTGTTTCCGGTCTTGTGATGGCGCTTCATGGAGCTGCTTTTCTCGCTGTTTCCTTCTGGCGGTTCACCGTACAGGACGTGCTCGATTAGAACGGAGTAGAGAGGTGAAGGAATGGCTATGGAATTCAATGACTACCAGCCGATTTATCAGCAGCTGATGGATCATATCAGCCAGCGGATCTGCCGCGGTGATCTTGCGCCGGGTGAGAAGCTGCCGTCAGTCCGCCTGCTGGCAGCGGAGGCAGGGGTCAACCCGAATACGGTTTCAAGAACTTATATGGAGCTGGAGCGTGAAAACATCGTGGAATCAAAGCGAGGACAGGGAACATTTGTGACTACCGAACAGCCGGTGATCGAAGAACTGCGCCGCAGTCAGGCTGCCGTACAGGCAGACCGGTTTAAATATAGTATGGAGCAGCTCGGCATCGACAAAGATACTGCAATCGGACTGCTTCAGCATGCGTGGGATGAAAAGGGAGGTTCGTCATGACAGAGGTGAATCTGCACAAGCTGACGAAAAAATACGGAAGAAAAGAAGCGCTCAGCCAATTGGAAATTCAGTTGCCGAAAGCCGGCATCACCGGTATCATCGGACCGAACGGGAGCGGCAAATCAACGCTTTTAAAGCTGATTTGCGGATTGATCCGTCCCAGCAGCGGATCAGTCGAGCTGAATGGTGAACAAGCAGGTCGAAAAAGCGGCGCGGTTGCCGCTTACCTCTCGGAGGAGGATTCGCTTTACGATTACATGACGATTAAAGGCACCGTCTCATTTGCAGCAGGAGTGTATCCCGACTTTGACCAAGAGCTTGCCATGACGCTGCTGAAGGAAATGAAGCTGCATGAGTCTGATAAAGTCAAAGAGCTTTCGCGCGGAAACAAAGCGCGGGTAAAGCTCGCGGTAACGATGGCAAGGAAAACACCTGTGCTCTGTCTGGATGAACCACTCTCCGGGATGGACCCGCTAGTGCGGGAAGACATTCTCAAGCTGATCGTGACGCATCTGGACGTCGACCGCCAGCTCTGCCTGATCACAAGCCACGAAGTAAAAGAGCTTGAACCGTTTCTCGATCATGTACTGATCGTGCACGAAGGCCGAATCGTTGTCGACCGGAACGTCGAGGACCTGAAAGAAGAGAAACGGAAATCACTGATAGACGTTCTGCGGGAGGTGACGGTCTAATGTGGTTATCGCTATGGAAAAAGGAATGGCAGGAAAGTATCCCGCGATTCGCCGTCATCATGGGCATTCTTCTGCTCGCATATGCCGCGATGATTTACTTTGCCTTTACCGGATCCGGCTACAGTATTTTACTTGGATTTTTAAGCGTTGGAATTCATACGGTGTTCCTGTTTCTCGTCTGGGCACTCTCATTCCATGGAGAATGGAAAGGAAAAACGCAGTGGACGTGGCTGAATATCCCGGCATCCGGCTGGAAGCTCGTCACCTCGAAGCTCGCGGTAGGATTCACACAGTTTCTGATCTCGGTAGTGCTGCTGACGGCCGTCGGTTTTTGGACACTCAGTCTCTTTGGCGAACATGCGCAGCAAGTGGAAGAGAACGGGATTGCCGTAATCTCTGATGCGTTGCGGGCACTGTATCCGCTGCTCCTCGGCCTGCTGATGTCAGTTGGGATTACGCTTGGATTAGGAGCGGTGTTTACCATTTTGATGATGCGAATCATCAAGCCGTTTGGCTGGGCAGTCGGTATCGCCGTCTGGGGTGTGTTTGTGTATGCAATTATGCGATTTACGCAGATGCCGGTCTATGAAGCGATGTTTCGGCACGGACAGCTGTTTGATGCGGAGGCGCAGCTTCAAGAGGCTGTTGTGGGAAGTGCGACTTTTCAGCTGGAAGTAGAAGAAGGCATTTATTTATTCGCTGGAGAAATTGCGTTCGAACTGCTTGCGATTACTGCCGTTATTGCCCTGTTTTCGTGGCTGATGGACCGCTTTGTTCAGGCCTAACCAGGAAACAGTTGTAAACAGCTGGGAATTTTGATACAGTGAAAACAGAATATCCACTAGGGGAGCCCAAAAGGCTGAGACGGCTTACGCCGGACCCTTTGAACCTGATCTGGTTGATACCAGCGGAGGAAAGTGGGAATGTGTCTGAAATGGTCGCGTGAAGACCGTTTACGCTTTCAGGTGCTTCTCTTTCTCCGGACTGAGAAGCACTTTTTTCGTGTCCGGAGAGTGGGTGTTCGTCCAAATCATCCGGTACGCCGGAATAATCAGGAGGGCCTACACAATGCGATTTTCAGAAAAGCTGAGACAGGAAGCAGACCCTATTTTCAATGCGATTTTTGAGCACCCGTTTGTAAAAGGAATCGGGGAGGGGAATGTGCCAAAGCAGGCACTGATCCACTACGTCATGCAGGATTATGAATACTTGACCACCTTCTGCCGGATCTATGGTCTCGCCGTTTCCAAATGCACAACCAGAGAGGATATGACGTTTTTTCAGGAGCAGATCGGCTTCGTTCTGAATGAGGAAATTCATCCGCACAATAACTTCTGTGAAGTCGCAGGCGTCCGCTATGAAGATTTACAGAAAGCGCCGCTTGCACCGACGGCTCATCACTATACGCGCCATATGATGGAAGCGTCCATTAACGGCAGCCTTGGGGAAACACTTGCTGCGCTCGCTCCATGTCCATGGACATACTGGGAAATCGGCCGCAAGCTGAAGTCAGAGGTTAATCCGGATAAGCAGCACCCATTCTACGACTGGATCAGCTTTTACGGAAACGATGAAGTCGGCACGATCACAGAAACGTTCATGGCGAAGATCGATGCCTGCGCGGAGCAGGCAGGAGAACGTGAAAAAGAGCTGATGCTCTCCCATTTTTTAAAAAGCAGCCAGCTTGAGCATCAATTCTGGACGATGGCGTATGAGCAGGAAGAATGGCCGGTCCGACTGCAAAGCAGCATCTCGTCATTGTAAACGACAGAACAGGGCACTGAAAAAACGATTCTTATTCAGTGCCTTGCTCATTATTGCTTTTCATTTGGCAGGTTTCGGCTCAGCAGCAGACCAAGAGCGCTTACGCCGGCAAAAAGACCGACGAGAATAAGAAAATCATCTCGGTAGTTGAAGCGGTCAGCTGTCACGGCGTAAACGATCAGAGCAGCGAGACTGCCAATTAAATTGATCCAGAGCAGCGGTTTCACAAGGTTCATGATAAGCCTCCCTTTCTCACTCCAGCATATCACAGCAGAAATATGGAAAAAGGTATTGCGGATATTGTCAGAATTATTTACACTGTGAGAATACTTACGCGAGTTTGAAAACAGCGCCCAAGCGGCTGCTGTTTTCTTTTTTCGTGGTACATTTTATTGTTAGAAGGAGTTTTTATCCATGAAAGCTGTTCAGCAAATCGGAGCATTAGTCAGCCGCTACTTTGCTCTGATCGTTCTTGTCGTAGCATTTATTGCGTATTTGTCACCGGCAACGTTTACCTGGGTCGGTGCGTACATTACTATTCTGCTGGGGATCGTCATGTTCGGTATGGGAACGACGATGAAGCTTGCCGATTTTAAAGTAGTAGCCAAGCAGCCAATGCCGGTTGCGATCGGTCTGCTGGCACAGTTTCTGATCATGCCGCTGACAGCCTTTGGCATTGCCTATCTGCTCAATTTGCCGCCTGAACTTGCGGCAGGACTGGTGCTGGTCGGAGCATGTCCAGGCGGGACAGCGTCGAACGTGATGGTTTATCTTTCAAAAGGAGATGTACCGGTATCAGTCGCGATGACCAGTGTGTCGACGATGCTGGCACCGCTGTTTACTCCGCTGATCGTCTTTCTCCTTGCGAATCAATGGCTTCCGGTCGGAGCAGGTGATATGTTCATGTCGATTGTGGAGGTCATTTTGATTCCGATAGCACTCGGGATTTTAGCAGCAAGATTTCTTCCGGCTGCTGTCGAGAGAGGCCAGGCGGCACTGCCGTTGGTTTCGGTCGGCGCCATTATGTTGATCGTTTCAGGTGTTGTCGCAGCTAATGCTGAAAACATCGTGACTTCCGGAGCGGCCGTTTTTGCAGCCGTGATTTTGCATAACGGGGCTGGACTGGCCCTCGGCTACCTGGCTGCTAAATGGGCCGGACTTGACGAAACCAAGCGCAGGGCGGTTTCCATTGAAACAGGCATGCAAAACTCCGGCTTAGGCGCAGCGCTCGCAACGGCTCATTTCAGTCCGCTTGCAGCACTTCCTAGTGCAATCTTTTCCGTATGGCATAACATCTCCGGCCCGGCACTCGTATCGTATTGGAGCCGTGGAAAGCAGCCGGACCCGAAGTCATTGAATCAACAATCTCGCGTGTCATAGCTTTTCGGTGTTGACCATGCAAAACAGCGGGCGGCTTGAAAATGAAAAGCTAACAGCAGGACCGATAGGCAAAAGTGACATATGAATAATGTCCTTCCTTGTTTTCAGGCTGTTGAAAAAGTCTCAACTTAATTATTTATTCGTTTGGTTGACTTTCCCCTCTGTTAACCGAGCCTGCCGTGGGCTGGCCTTCAGCTATTTCTCAGGGTGATCCCGTATGAAGGGAAGAAAGGCACGGCTTCACTCGGACACAGGCTTCTTACAAGAAGCCTTCAAGGCCCAGTCCGGCTCCGCTCTTGCGTGGATGCCGCTCGCAGATCTGAGCGGCACGGAATCTTCAGGCTGCGCGGCTTCCACGTCCCCGCCGGACACGAAGGGAAAATGGATTTGTTTGTTGGAGAAAAACGTTCCGATCGGTAGATACGACTGTTCCATGGTACATACGTGAAAGCACTGGTAATCCTTATTCGACATCGAAGCGTTCCCTATATAAAGGTTCCACCCATATGGAACAAGCACGTGTGAATCATCACCAGGCGTTTCAACCGGACTGGCAGCTGCCAAATTGGAGGATCTCGACTCCAGGAGGATCCGAACGAGGCGAAGATCCAGCGCTTCCGACAGCAGGAGGGAGCGGTTAGCTGAGGCCGTTCCCTCCGGAAAGCGAGTGTCCGTAGATGCAGGCAGGTGCAACGTTATTCACTTAAAAT
The DNA here is from genome assembly GCF_052061695.1 of Alkalicoccus luteus. Taxonomy (NCBI): domain Bacteria; kingdom Bacillati; phylum Bacillota; class Bacilli; order Caryophanales; family Bacillaceae; genus Alkalicoccus; species Alkalicoccus luteus. The sequence continues at coordinate 107,895 of NZ_JBPZEY010000009.1, read as the reverse complement.
GACTTTATCCACACTTTGAAAACAGCTCCGCTTTTCCAGCGGAGCTGTTTTTTTGCGGATACAACCAAGGAAAAAGATACAGAAAGCCAGATATCGTGTGAGCACGAATTCTCAGTTTCGTGCAAATATGTTTTGGATGACAGTTAAAAGGAAAACAAATAGTTGGAAAGACTAATAATTAGGATGGAAAGAATAGGAGGAAGGATGATGGAACAAAATAAGGACCAGCGACCGGAAGGAAAGCTGATCGATTATAAGCTCTTTTTACCATCGCTGCTTATTATTATCGCCATGATTGTTCCGCTGTCGCTTTATGAAGACCAGGCGCTTGGAGTGCTGGAATATACATTCGATGTCATTGTGGCGGTGTTCAACTGGGGCTACATCTGGTACGCCATTATTTTACTAGGAGCAGGGCTGTATTTATCTTTTTCCAAGCTTGGCAACGTCGTGCTTGGCGACCCGGCTGAGAAGCCGCGATTTACTCTGTTTGAATATGCCTCCATTTTAATTGCAATGGGGCTTGGCTCGACGATTATGAGAACCGGCATGGTGGAGTGGACAAACGTCGCGAATGATCCGCCGTTTGGCATGGATGCAGGGTCTACAGAAGCATTGTTGATGGGGAATGCTTACAGCATGTTTATGTGGAGTTTTCAGGTGTTTGCTATTTTCGTGATGGCAGCTCCAGCGCTCGGCTATATTCTGCACGTTCGAAAGCGGCCGTTGATGCGGGTATCGGAGGCTTGCCGCTGTTTATTCGGCGACCGGTTTACAGATGGACTTGGCGGAAAAGTACTCGACATGATTTTCCTCGTCAGTATTCTCTCCGGAGCTGCCGTGACACTTGGCCTGGGAACGCCGATTGTGACACATAACTTATCGCAGCTGTTTAACATAGAGGTCACGTTCACATTAACGCTCATTATTACGATTATGTGGGTCATCTTTTTCTCTATCAGTGCATACGTCGGTATTGATCGTGGAATTAAGCGGCTCAGTACGTTCAATATGTATTTGGCCGGAGGCTTTGCCTTGTTTATCATGACCGTCGGTCCCGGCGTTTTTATATTAAACTACTTTACGGAAAGCTTAAGCACACTGGCGACGAACTATGTTGATATTTCTCTTTACACCGATTCACTTGGAGGAGAAGGGAGCAGCCACGTGCAAAGTAATACGGTCTTCTGGTTTGCATATAGTGCAACCTGGGCTATGCTGCACAGCGTATTTGCGGCTAAAATTTCGCAGGGACGGACGATAAAAGAAATGATTCTGACCTATCTGCTCGCGCCGACAGCGATTTCATGGGCAGCAACCGGAGTGCTGGGGGGACTGGGCGTTCACCGGCATGTGAACGGTGATATGGATATACTGGGAATGGCGCAGTCAATGGATGAAATGGCGTTAATCCCGGAAATTCTGCTGACGCTGCCGTTTGCAACGATTGCATTGATCGTATTTGCTGTAGTCGCCATGATCTTTCTGATTACGACGCTGGATTCAACTACGTATACGATTGCAGCTTATTCCAGCACCCAGGACATGAGTAAAAACGAGCCGTCCCGCATGCTCCGCATTATCGTTGCAGCGATTATTGCAGGCGTTGCACTCGTCATGATGCGCATCGGTGGACTGCCGCCGCTCGAAGTGGTATCCGGTTTAATGGGGCTTCCGATTATCATTATCCAGTTTCTAACGATCTGGGCTGCGATCCGGATGATCAAGCAGGACGAGGCATGGAAATATAACGTTCGCAAACGAGACTCATGACAGCGCCAGGTACGTTTTGAACTAACTCAAAAAAAGCTTTATGAGACCGTGCAGCCCGTTTCAGGCTGGCGGACAAGTTATTTGAAGTAAATGGTTATTTAATTTTGTGCAGTTCTTCGCTTAGCGCGGGAAGCTTGCGCTCCGCAATAACTCAGACTTATCTGCACTTACAGAAGCAGCGTGCGGTCTGCCGTCTAACGTCGCGGCAAGGTATATCAATGCGAATATACCAGAGCGGTGTGCAACAGAAACAGTTTATTCAAGACGCAAAAAAGCCTGCAGGTTTCATCCTGCAGGCTGACTGTACAGCGCTATGTGTGTTTAACGCTTTAGGTTTCGCAGGCGAGCTAGCTCTGTTTCCTGCAGACCCTTGGCTGTTTCAAGTTTATGCAGATTCCGGTGCACGGCGGCAAGCCGCGTCTGGTATTTCTGCTTCACATGAGCGCTTGAGTATCGGGCTCGAGCGTGGACGAGTGCTTCCGCTTTCCGCTTTAGCTGGCGTATGTCCCGCAGAAGGTCTTGATGCTCCGACTCCAATTTACGGAGGCGGCGGTGGTTCATGTCCAACGTTCATTCCCCCTGATTGCATTGAGCAATTGTTTCAAGTATTTAGAAGGAACCGGACGATATTCAGTACGTGGTCTATTCAAATATAGTAATATAATGGCTTCTTCTTAGATGGTTTCGATGGCAGACTCGGTGTCTGCTGACCAGTCAGTGACAGTAGAGACGGTGGAACGAATGTTCTTATATGACGGGCTAACATCTATTTAACCACATAAAACTAGTAAAAACGATACCTTTTTAAAGAAAAAGAGAAAAATAGGTCTAATTCCCGCTTTTTCCCGTTTTAATTCACAGAAAAACCGTGCAGCGCAGCGCACGGCATTGTGAAACTTATAGTTCACGAAAACGAGCCCCTGATCCAGGATGATAACGAAGCAGCATTTTCAGTTCCCGAGCCATTTCGGAAGCATCTTTTTGGCAGCCGCCGTCCATCCAGTCAGCAATCAAGCCGGCAACAGCATGAGCGTGGTAGGCAGCAAAGCTTTCGGCGACTCCGCTTTCTTCTGCAGCGGATTCCTCCTCTAAAAGCACCCGTTTTAAGAGCAGAATCATTTTGTTGCGAAAGCGAGGCAGGTCGCCGCAGTCGCGCATAATTTCATAAAAATCCTGCTGCTTTTCCACGTGTTCAATCATACGCACAGCAACAGAATAAAACGCATGGTGCATGACATCAGTAGTGAGCAGCGGGGGCTGACGGTACGCTGAAATTAAATCCTCGATTACGTCCTGCTTCAATTCATCCAGCAGTGCTTCAATGGTACCGTAATGCTGATAAAATGTACTCCGGTTGAGGCCTGCCCGATTCACAAGCTCCGTTACCTGAATGTGCGCGGGAGCTTTGTACTGAAGCAGTTCCAGCAGTGCCTGCTTGAGCGCCTGCTTCGTGCGCTTGATTCGTATATCCGTCATTTGCGCCTCCTTTCTTAACTGAAGACTTCTTATATTAACCTATACCCGTATCCGAAAGGTTTCAGCAGGAAATAGTGGGAAAAAGCTTCCCTCATTTACGTTAAAAAAAGGAAAATGCACGGATTTGGCGAAAAGCAGTAATGGAAAACAAAAAGGAGGTTCAACATGAAGCCAGTTACTGATATTTGCGACGAGTATCCGCAAACCGTTCAGACGATGCAGGAGCATCTCATTCATTATGGCAGACGCACGCAGTTTGAAGGTCCAGTTCGTACCGTAAGTGTGTTTGAAGATAATGTGTTAGTGAAGCGGATGCTGGAAGAAGCAGAAGCAGGGACGGTCATCGTCGTTGACGGTGGAGGACGTGGCGGTCGAACTGCCTTACTTGGAGACAATCTTGCTGCTATTGGAGCGGAGAGGGGGATCGCAGGGGTCATTCTCTATGGGTTCATTCGGGACGCTGATGAGCTGCGTGACATAGATATCGGCGTCGCTGCACTGGGAACCAGGCCGCAAAAAAGCCATAAAGGGGGAAAAGGATATACCGATGTTCCACTCAATATGGCTGGCGTTCTCTGGGAGCCGGGCATGTGGGTGTGTGCCGATAAAGACGGCGTTGCCGTGCTGCCGGAAAAACCATCAGGCAGATAAGCAACCTATTTTCAGAGCTGATCAGCAGCAGATGGTCAGCTCTTTTGCTGACATAAAAGCCGGCTCGCCTCGTTTGATTAAGGTGTTTTCGCCTTAAGCAGCTCATAAATGACTTCTGCCACGCCGTGTTCAGTGTTGGATTTCGTCGTGCTTGCAGCAATTTGTTTGATCGAATCTGGAGCATTGCCCATCGCAAAGCCTCTGCCTGCCTGCTTCAGCATCGACACATCATTGAAGCTGTCTCCAACTGCAGCTGTTTCTTCAACAGGAATATGTTTATAGGCAGCAAGCTTTTCCAGTGCATTGCCCTTAGACGCAGCCGGGGAGGTTAGTTCAAAATTAATGGGAGCAGAAGAAACGACCGAAACCTCCTGCAGGTGGCTGAATTTGTCCCAGCCCGCTTTCACTCGTTCAGGGATAAGCGAGAGGGCTAAAATATTGTAAATCGTGATATCCCGCTCAAGTGCTTCTTCAAACGAGCGAATGTAGCGGCGCCCCTGCTGGCTTTCCTGGGCATGCAGCATTTTTTGCATGATCTGCTCTTTTTCCGGTCCAGGCGGGAGAAGCTCCCATTCTGCTTTAATTCGGTCTTCTGCACCTTCAGGTACATAAATCGCATCGTGAGCAGAGATTTCATAATAGTATTGCTGTTCTTCAAGCCAGGACAACACCGGTGAGGCCGAGTGTCCATGGAGCGGCAGATCATCGAACATCGTTCCGTCCGGGCGGTGAATACAGGCGCCGTTCATATTAATCACCCACGGATTGATCGTATAGCGTTCAAGTATGGAGAAGACATCATAAAAAGCGCGTCCGGTTGCAATCGCGACTTCGAGACCCGCCTCCTCTGCTTCATGAAACGCCTCAATATTTTCCTTCGATATTGTTTTATCCTCGTTGAGAAGTGTTCCATCCATATCAACTGCAAGTAATCGCAAAGCGGCTTCCTCCTTGAATCAAGTTATGTTTAGTATAGCTGGAGGCGAGAGGCAATGTCTAACAAGGGCCCTTGCTTAAAAGATCTGCTAATGGCTGAGATTGATATAAAGATAATACGCCTGCGCCTTCTTATTCTTCGCTTTTCCTTTTAGAAAAAGGAGGAAACAGTTTCACTCGTTTGCTTTGCAGCGTGGGTGAACGAAGCGAGAACAAGAGACATTTGTGGTGGAATGAGCTGAAAAGATCCCGAGCGGGGAAGCTGAGCAGTCTGAATAAGCCAAGCCTCACGAAAGGCGGTGATGTTTCCTCCTATTCAACCGTACGGGATAACAAACCTTTCTATAAAGAAACTGAAAAACCTGAATAATTAACTGAAAAATAAGAAAAAGAGCCGTTAATTTACTATCTTTTTGAAGGTTACGCGTTTTTTGTCTATTAATTTAACGAGAACAATACAGATATTACAGGGAGATAACAAAGCAATGTTAAAACAATAACAATAAACAAAAGGGGTTTTATTATTACCCGATCATCTGTACAGTGAAACCTGTTAGCGAAAAAATACAGTTTAAATCTAAACAGATTACCTAAAAGATAAAGAGAAACCTTAAAAAAATTAGAGAGAAAGTGGGAGTGTTTACACATGAAAAAATTTGCACTTAGCCTAGCAGTAGCCGGAGCGATTTTTGCAGCACCAACGGTAACAGACGCGATGAGTATGGGAGATCGTGGTGACGATGTTCGAGAACTGCAGGAATCTTTAGCAGATGCAGGATATAATAGCTCTTCTAACGTGGATGGCGTATTTGGTCCATTGACGCTTTCAGCAGTGCAGGATTACCAGTCTTCAAATGGTATTTCCAGCCCGGCAGGAAACTTCTACGGGACAGCTGGACCAGCAACACAGTCTTCTTTAGGTCTTGACGGTTTCGGCAGCACAGCATCTTCCGGATCCAGCTCATCAAGCTCTGATTCTTCTTCCCAGGTAGCGGGAACAAGTGATGTAAGCAATGCGGACGGTATTATTTCTACAGCACGCAGCTTGACTGGATCTCCTTACGTATGGGGCGGTACGAGCCCATCCGGATTTGACTGCAGCGGTTTCATCCAGTATGCGTTCCAGCAGAACGGTGAAAATGTACCACGTACAGTAGCTGGAATGTGGAGTGCAGGTACACCGGTATCCAACCCGCAGCCGGGAGATCTCGTATTCTTTGAAACACGTACAGGTCCTTCCCACGCAGGGATTTACCTAGGAAACAATGAATTTATTCACGCTGGATCTTCTACAGGTGTAACGATTTCCAATATGAGCACAAACCCTTATTGGAGCAGCACGTACATCGGTGCACGCAGCATGTAATAGAAAACGAAGCCTCCGCTTTCACGAGCGGAGGCTTTTCTTTCGTCCGTTTGAAGATGGGTTAATCGCCCACACAGGTGAGAGGGATTGTCTTCCTGCAGATAGCTGTTTTGTTCTGTATGATCACGGCTGGTGTGTGTGATCGGCGATCTATTTCGAACATAGGCGTTAATTTCCGGAAGAAGTAGGGTATCATATCACCATAACCGGAGGTGACAAACGATGAAAATGGTGTATACGTTTAAGGATGGCAAAAAACATGTAGCAGCGCTCGATCCGGAAAGAGAAATCACCGGGGACAACGAAATTGTCAGCATGCTGAAGGAAAAGCGAAAGAGCAGAGAAAAAATTGCGCTTCACACAAGTGACGGTGAAGAGTATATGGTTCATTTCCGAGATGTAGCCAAACTCGAAGTGATCTTTGAAGAAAATGAATAGGCACAGGCTTCACCAGTATGCTTCAGGGTTTGCCTGAGGCATTTTTTAATGGTCAGCTCGTGCTTATCAACTCAACAGCAGGCCGTAAACCAGTTAGCAACAAGAAGCCCCCGCCAGCGTTGGGCAGGGGGTAAGCAACATGCAATCTGTTCATCTTTGACTCAGGTGCGGTAAAGTTTTTTTTCCAGCCGTTCTTTTCTCGCTTTAAAACCGCCCGGGGTTCCGTCGCGCAGGCGAAGCTCCGCTGCTTTTTCACTGACCTCAGCCGCATTGCTGTATTCCCCATTTGCCTCATAAATTTCTGCTGCTGTTAAAAAGGCAGGAATAGACGGGGGGATAAAGTCCAGCAATGATTCTTTATGATATTCGTTTTTATACGCTGCGATAATATCAGGAGCTATTGCCATATTTTCCTTGCACAGCTGCAGGCACTTTGCTTCTGCTTCCGGGTCGCTCAGCTGTCTGCAATAATAATCGATGGCGTGATTGTACCAGAAGTGCATATCGAATACGTTATTTTCTGCCTCCCGGAACGCAAGCTGCAAATATTCCCGGGCTTTTTCGTCATCTGAGAATTTCGCCTTTTGAAATTCTTCCATCGCAAGAATGTAACGGTCGTTTTGTTTTGGCATCTTGCTGTCCTTATCTTTGTCAGACGAGAAAAATCCCATTGGTAAGCTCCTTTCAGTTAGCGCGATTGGCTTTCTAATTGCCTGTACCCTGTTGAGTCAGATATTAACAAAAAACCGAGGGAAATAAGCACATATACACAGGAGATTAGAAACCAGCAGGAGGACCCGCGTTTGACAGAAAGGTCCTGTAACCGTGATACTGAAACGTAGCACGTACATGCAGTATGGAGGAATGTGACATGGCAGAATGGAAAATGGAAGCGATCATCCCCTTTGCAGGGATGCTGGAGGAACAGAATGAAACATGGCTGAAAACGCCGACCGCCCCGGCAAAGTGGGGAACGAGAGAAATAATCGGGCATTTATTTTACTGGGACCGTTTCCTGCTGGAGTCCGTAATGCCAGCTATGCAGGCAGGAAAACCAATTCCGCCGTTTCCGGTGCCGGATGTCTACAATCGGTCCGCTGTTGCAGCTCTTGAAGGACGCAGTGCGCACCGCCTCATTCGCGATTTTATTGAAACGAGACAGGCACTTGTTACCATGCTGAAGGAAACTGCGCCGGAGAGCGTGCCACAGCAAGGTTCTGACAAAACGTGGACCCCAGCGGAGCTCGATGCCTTTTTCGGCGCGCACGATGAACACCATCAGCTGCAGATTGAAACGTTTTTGCACGACAGAAACCAGGCGTACCGACGGTCATGACCGGTCAAGTACGCCTCGCTTTTTTAAGTCTGACGCTATATCCGAAAAATCATCTGCCTTCTCATACGGCGTTCCCATTCGATCAAGAATAGGCGGCAGCTTTTTCATTGCGTAAGTCACCGTCGCAAGAGATGCCGGATGAGAATCCGGTTCACTGTCTCCTGCAAAAAAGAGCGTATCGTACCGGCTGCCGAGCTCCTGCATCACAGCTTTTTTATCGATGCCGTAGCGCTCGTGATAAAAGCGGTCTGCCGGATCAGGGGTCAAATGAAGGCCGCCGTTCTCAACGTGGCCGGGATTGGAATAGACCGGTACATCGTGAATACCCGCAAGTGCCAACAGTTCGTGAATATAATACTCACATCCGGCGCTGATGATAATAAAATCACCGCCGGCTTTTTTGATTTGTTCGATGAATGGTTTGACGTGAGGGTCGAGGGGGATGCCCGCGATATCCTGTTTAATCGTCTCCTCAGGCTGCCCGATAGAGGCAAATATGGTGTTCAAAAAGTCTATGTCCTTCATTTCGCCGTTCTGCCATTTATGATAAAGTGCTTCTCCTTCGGGGAAGTATTTCTCGATCACAATCCAGTAAAAATCCTTTTGTGAAATCGTGCCGTCAAAGTCAGATACAAACGCCCAATTTGTCATCGTACCGCCTCCAGTCTCTTCTCTAAGCCTATCATATCAGCGCGTCCGCTGGAACGGATAAAAGTGGGTCACGCGCTCCGGGCAAAATTGGACCCTCGAACGTCCGGTAAAGGCATCCTCCGCAAGAAACGGGTACATACCGGAGGAAGAGACCTCGGCTTCGGCTTCGTACAGATCCCAGCCGCCGGGATTAATAACTGCTTTCTCAACACCGTTCTTCGTTTTCTTCCACATACAAGAACGATTTCCTGCCCAGTCGGCAAAAGTCGTTGTATCCCGCTGCGTTCCAGGCCGGAATGCAGCCTGGAAGCGTGCATCGCTTGTCAGCCGTTTACTCATGACGTGGTAGGCCGTATCCCGGCGCCGTTCGATTGATGCTTCGTAAAAAGGAAGCTTCAGCGTCAATCTCGCCCCTTTAACGACCGAGCGGTGGGACACATCAGATGAAAACATGTAAAGACCCGGATCGCCGTCGTAGTCGAGGTAGGTGCGTACCTGCACTTCTTCGTATACAGGCAGTGAGAGCGAACGGCCGAAAAAAACAGCACTGCTGCTTCGGCACGTAAAGCAGGCCGTTGTCAGCCAGGCTTTTCCTTCAAAAAGGGATGGCTGGAACGGTTCTGGCAGCGCTTCAGCCAATCTGTTCGGGTCTACCTCCAAATGGTAAAGCAGCATGTTTTCCCACGTCTGCGTCGCAGTCGGTTTAGTCGGCATGAGGTGCGTCCTCCTCCTTTACAATCGAGCGGATGATGCTGTTAACCTGACTTGAAGCGCGTGTCGGGAGCTGGTGAAATCCCTCTGATATGCGAATAAACCGAGCATGCGGGATAACGGCCTTATATTGATTCACATATGGAAGGGCAATTGGATCCCAGCGTCCGTAAATATAATAGACAGGTGCACGAACGGAGGATAGCTTCGGTAAAGCTGAGTAATGGCGCCCGCTCGTGTATAGACGCCTGATCGCTTCAGAGTCTGACTGCTCCGCCGTTCCCCATACGTTTTTTTCGATATCGGTGCGCGCGGAATGCGTCGTTCCGAGAGCACGGCCGAGAATGCCTGTCCACTGCTTTTCGGTAAGCAGTTCACCGAGCCCGATCTTCTTTTCGAGCAGTTTCGTATTGACTTCAGGGAACGTGCAGAGCAGCAGAAGGCAAGCAGCACGTTCGGGATAGCGGATAGCAAAATCCTGCACAGGTGCCCCTCCCATGGAATAGCCGCACAGCGCCGCCTGTTCAATTCCCAGGTGATCCAGAAGGGCTGCTGCATCATCAGCCCACGAGGCTATTGTTTCTTTGCCGTCTGTTTCGCTGTACCCGTTGCCGCGCGGGTGGAATGTCAGGAGCCGGATGCCAGTCGGCAGCGCTTCCTGCTGGGGAATAAACGGCGAGCTTCCGAGGGCCGGCGGTGGAAACAGGAGCAGCGGAGGGCCGGTGCCTGTATCTTCGTAATAAAGCTTTAATGAATTTGATGTAAAATAGGGCATAATGCTTCACCTCCATTGGTTTCCTTTTCCCTGAACGAAGCCGATGAAACCGAGATGAGAAAGGTGTGGGAAAAATGGAAAACCTAATCTTCAGCCGGAAAGGATTTGACTCATCAGCTGGCTATGGCTATTCCCCGTATGATCCTGAAACGGGGAAATATGTGGTACTCCCGATCCCGGAAACGGAAAAACGGGAAGCTTTCCGCTATCGTGACCTGACGCTTTCGTCAGACGCGCTTCCCGGCCTTAACGCTTCGTCGATGTACGAGCTGATTCAGCATCCGGCTCTTCGATACAGCAGCCGTGCCAAAGCAGCTTCTGAAGGAAAGGCCCACTATGATCCCGTGCTCGGGAAACCGGAATGGCTGGATGCTGGTCCGGATTTTGGCGTTTTCGGCCAGTCAGGTGCTGCAGCAGGTCATCTGCACGGTCATGAAACAGGGAAGGGGAGCCTTTTTCTTTTTTTCAGCCGGTTTAAGCCGCTTCCGGCACGGCTGCACAAGCTCGATCCGGAAGCAGGCTGGACAGAAGGAGTCTACTTCTTATACGGGTGGCTGCGGGTTGGAGACGTGTGGACCTTGCCTGAGCAGGTGCCTGAAGAGGTTCGGCGCTTCCATCCTCACGGTACCGCTGAAGCGTTCCGAAAGAAGAACAATACCCTCTATGCAGCTGCTGCTGAATTATTTCCTGGCAGCGGGATTCCCGGAAGCGGGTATTTTCCGCGATTAAAACCAGAGCTGCAGCTGTCATCGTCTTTACACAAAAACAGACCGGGAATATGGAGGCTTCCGGCCTTGTTCTATGAAGAGGCTTATCGACCTACGTACTTGCAGAAAGAAGAAAATTGGCTGCAGGCCAGCAAGAGCGATTATTATGTCCAATCCTCGGCCCGCGGACAGGAGTACATCAGTAAACTTGATTCACAGTCAAGAGATTGGGTCGAGCAGCTGTTCCGCTCTGCCTATTCCTGATTATGCCTGATCATCATAGCGGTAGGATTTAGCCCCGGAGACACCCGGACGGTATTTGAATATACCACCTGCATGAGGCTCCTGTTCCAGTTCTTCGTCGGTCCGGCCTTCGCGTCCGGTCGTAATAAACAGTTCATCCATATTTTTGCCGCCGAAGCAGCAGGAAGTAACGTTCGTAGCAGCGACTTCGACCGTTTCCAGCACCTGCTGCTCATCCGGACAGATGCGCCGCACGCAGCCGCCATCAAAAAAGGCGACCCAGAGCTTACCTTCTTCATCGATTGTCATCCCGTCGGGGTGTCCGCCGTCGTCAGGAGCAGTATACACAACATCCGGCTCGCCAAGTGTGCCATCTTCAAAGTTGTATGGATAGCGGCGGATTTCGTGCGTCGGCGTATCGATATAATAAAACACTTCTTTGCGTTCATCCCACGCCATTCCATTTGATACGGTTGCACCGGTCAACACAGTGGAGACGGTTCTGCCGCCGTTCAGGCAGTATAGGGCAGCGTCCCCGTCTTCCCCTTCCAACACCATCGTTCCTGCAAAAAAACGGCCTTTCGGATCGCATTTTCCATCATTAAAACGGTTCCCTGGTTTATCTTCTTCCGGATCATAGATGCTGTGGAGCTCGCCTGATTCCGGATCATACCGGTAGAACCCATGGTCAAGACCGGCGTAGATATCTCCGCTGATGGAGCGAACAGCACAGCCGACCCGCTGATCGAATGAATGTGTTTCATTTTCACCTAATGGATCAAGAAAATGAACGTTTTTCCCTTCAATATCCACCCATATAAGCTGTTGATTATCTTCGTCCCAGAATGGACCTTCAGCGAGCAGCGCTTTTGCATCATACAGGAGTTCTGCTTTTGACATGTTATCACCTCACCACTCTATTACCATCCGGGCTGAAAGAGAAACCTCAATCGGCAAATGGTGTGCTGTCGAAGATTTGTAAAAATCCAGAAAATAATCGGTTTTATCAAGCATGGGAACGAACTCTGATACAATAAGAGAAACGCTTTCAAAGGAGTGAATGCATTGACACTGCCAGTTGCTGTACAGCTTTTCACGCTCAGGGAAGAAGCCGAACAGGATTTCAAAGGGACACTCCGCGAGGTAGCCAAAGTAGGCTATGAAGGAGTGGAATTTGCAGGATTTGGAGGACTTACTGCTGATGAGGTAAAGGATCTGCTGGAGGAGACCGGTCTCAAGCCTGCAGCTTCCCATGTTCCGATAGATCAGCTGCGAGATAACCTGGACGATACCATTGCATTTCATCAGGCGATCGGCTGCACAAGGCTCGTCTGTCCTTATTTAGATGAAGAAGACCGCGACTCGATTACAGCCTATGAAGCGGTGATTGGCGACCTGCGACGTATTGCAGCTGCCTGCAGCAAGGAAGGGATCAGTTTGAGCTACCACCATCATGATTTCGAACTCAAGCCGATTGAGACGGTGATTCCTCTCAAGAAAATATGGAATACGCCTGGCATTCAAGCGGAAATTGATATTTACTGGCTTGTGAAAGCCGGAGAAAATCCGGTTGAATGGATTAAAAAGTATGCGGACTCGACAGAGCTTATTCATTTGAAAGACATGACGACAGATGGAACGGAAGATTTTGCTGAGCTCGGCACAGGCGGAATTGATATCGAAGCCTGCGTGCGCGAAGCTGAAAAAGCCGGTGTGCAGTGGCTGATTGTGGAACAGGACCAGTCTCGCATCGGCGCGATGAAAAGCATCAAAAAAAGCTACGAGCATCTTACTTCATCTGTGCTTTAGAAGCTGTATACAGGAAAGAAGCGTGGGTCAGTTCTTGAGCCTACGCTTCTTTTTTTGGTGATAGCAGTGCCTTTTACTCCGCTTTTTGTTCCCTGCTGGCGCGCATACGGGCAGCAGCCTGGCGCGTCTCAGCTGTAACAGGAACGTGTCCGGCTGCTTTGGCAAGGCCGAATTTGGGCATGTTTGCATAGATGGCTTCATATGACTCAACTGCATACGTTTCATGGTAAATGCCTGCTGCGGTAGAGCGTCTTGCCAGCTGCATAAAGGTTTTCCATGCTTTACGGTGCCGATCTTCGTGTGCGTAAGCGAACAGCTTTTCTTCCGATTCCCAGTATTGAACAAGGTGGATGGATTTCCAGCCAAACATCGTTTCCAGCGAATAAAATCCGCTGTCTTTGTTTTCGTAAAGCTCTTTAATCATCGGCCCCATCGCTTTAAAGACAGGAAACCAGTTTTTAACTGAGAGCGGCTTATTGACGCGCATGCCAATAATAAATACGGTCAGCGGCTTATCCGGTAGGACAGTGTGAGGAGGCGCATAAATCTGCTTCATTGTTTTCACTCCTTCATGAATGTGATCGACTGCCGGCACCAGTCGAGTCCTGCCTCGGTCACGGCGATGCCATGACGAACAGTAAGCAGCCAGTAAGGCAAGTCCGGTGACGAACCGCAGCTTTCCATAAGAGACAATTCAATCTGCTCATAGACTTCCAGTCTTGCGGTCAGAAGCTGTTCATGCTTTTCCAGCTTCTTTATTGTTTCACGGTGGTCTTCATGCCGGCTGAAAAAAAGCTTCAGCAGCAGCTCGTTTTTTTGCACCGGCAGTTCATCCGGCACTTGCCTCAGCCAGCCTGTCAATGCCATCCTGCCGGCTTCAGTCAACTTGTAGCGGGTGCTGCCATTCTCTTCTTCTCCTTCGACTTCACCTGCCTCCACCAGAACATTCAGCGTCGGATAAATTTGGCCGAAGCTGATCTTCCAAAAGTGGTTCAGACTCCCGTCGATCTTCTTTTTCATTTCATAACCAGTCAAGCTCTCCGATGCAAGGAGACCGAGAAGCGCAAAACGGGTCCGGTTTTGTTTTGCCATACGTCACCTTCTTATATATCAAATTGATAGTATCTAATTGATATAATACACTGGTTTCAACTTCTTGTCTATAGCAAAGGAGAAAGGTTTGATTAAGCGTTAATAGGGGAAGAAACCTCCAAGATAAGGAAAAAGGAGTGGGTCACATGGATACATATACGTCGCTAAAAGGGAAAACAGCTGTTGTAACGGGCGGAGGATCCGGAATGGGGAAAGCGGCAGCGCTCCAGCTTGCAAAACAGGGTGTCCAGATTTGCCTTGTAGATGTAGATGGAGAAGCCCTTCAGGAAGCCGAAAAAGAATTTGATGGCGATGTCATTTCAGCAGAAGTTGATACAACTGACGAGCAGCAGGTAAAGGATGCGTTTCAGCGCGCAGCGGATACATTTGGCTCCGTGGATATCGTATTTGCAAACGCCGGCGTGAACGGTACGGTTGCACCGATTGAGGATCTCGAATCATCCGAGTGGAATAAAACGATTGAAATTAATTTGAACGGAACATTTCATACGGTAAAAGCAGCCATTCCTCATATGAAAGAAAATGGCGGCAGTATTATTTTAACGAGCTCAGTTAACGGTACGCGTGTATTCTCAAACTTTGGGATGTCTGCCTACAGCAGCACGAAAGCCGGTCAGCTCGCTTTTGGTAAGATGGCGGCACTTGAACTGACGAACTACGATATCCGGGTCAACGTCATCTGTCCGGGATTCATTGAAACGGACATCGGCAGCAAAACATATCCTAAGGAAAAAGAGCTGGAAAAAGTCGAAATTCCGGTCGAATATCCGGAAGGAGACCAGCCCCTGGAAGGCCCTGGTGAGCCGGAGCAGGTAGCCGATCTCGTCTCCTTTCTCGCATCAGACGCGTCCAGGCATATAACCGGTACAGAAATGTTTATCGATGGAGGATCCTCCCTCTTATAACGGAAACGTCCGCACATCCAAATGGGTGTGCGGTTTTTTAAAGCGTTATTCACCTGATTCAGCCACATACGAAAAGCGAGTGCCCGCAAATACAGGCAGATGCGATGCGTCCGAAACTTTGCCGACAATCTAAAAGCAGCCCTGAAAAGAGCTGCTTCGTTCGTGCGCTGATTTTTTTCTGGAGTGCCGATGATACATCAATAATTTACTGACGTGCTGTCGATTTAGTTGATACCGGCTGGATCGGCTGGATGTTCTCGCGGTTAGCGAGGAATTCCGGTCGCGGCTCCTTGCCGCTGAACGGCTGTTCCAGCTTGTTCTCAATTGAATTGTAAACAAAAAATACGTTGCTGCGCGGGTAAGGTGAAATATTGCCGGCTGAGCCGTGCATCGTGTTGCTTTCAAACAGGAGTACGGAACCAGCTGGACCAGTGGCACGGTCAATTCGTCCGCCAGCCTGATCGACTAGCCAGCGCATGCTGTCTTCATCCGGAACTCCGACCTCCTGCTTCTGCAGGGACGATTCAAAATTGTTATCCGGCGTTTCGCCTGCAGTCTGCACATACCATTTATGAGAACCCGGTACGAGCATGAGCGGTCCATTGTACTCGTAATTATCTGTCAGGACAATCGAGCAGCTGAGTGCACGCATTCTAGGCATCCCGTCCTCGACATGCCACGTTTCAAAATCAGAGTGCCAGTAAAACTCTTTTCCTTTAAATCCTGGCTTAAAATTAATACGGGATTGATTAATATAAACCTGGCTGCCTAAAATTTGCTCCATAATAGAGACGAGCCGTTCATCTTTTGACAAGTTTTCAAAGTAGCTTTTATCTTTATGAACCTCAAAGATGGAACGGATTTCGTTGCTGCTCGGTTCTTTTATAATATCCGGACCTTCTTTATGCTGGTGATCCTCCATTGTACTGTCAAGCTCCTGCTTTAATTTTTTTAGCTCTTCTCCCTGGAAAAACGATTTCAGCAAAATGTAGCCGTTCTCCTCGTAAAAATCGACCTGCTCTGCAGAAAGCGGCCCTTCCGTTCGGGCGTTCTCATTGTGAATCACCGGATCCTGACGTCTGACAATCTGGGATGTTTCATTAATTCGGGACGGGTAAAGATCTTTGACCATTCTAAATTCCTCCTAAAAAAGTGTTGGGAAAACAGCGTGTTTGTCATCTTATGAACTACAAATAGAGAGCAAAATTAAAATACCTAAGTATGATGAATTACCAAATAAATGCTGTTTTCACCTGTCAAATCTGTACCCGCTGTCAGGTTAACTAAACAAATTTTCTCTATATTAAGACTTTTATACTGTGCTAATAAATGATCATAGGTACAACGGTTTGTTTCGTACTGCGAAGAAAGCAGGGGAGAATCTGCAATGTAAGAAAAAGCAGTTCAAAAATTCTGTTGCTGGATGTCGAGTGATCGAAATCGTCAAAACCGTAAGCCTCGATCACTCATCAGACTCATTCAGACGTTTGCCCAGGCTAAAGGTGAATTAGAAAAAATAACGTGCTTCATTTTAATAACCGACTATATTAATGCGAATAATGTGTAAAATATGTTTTTTGTCAGATTTAGTATTGATTTTTCTTGTTATATCCATTAATCTTCAATACATCACATAAAACCAGCCGGTATTTTTTTTATGATTTTAAAGTCGAGTAAGTTGGTAAGAATAATGTGTTAAGAGAGGGGAAGATACGATGGTAAATCAGGCGCACGGAGGTACGTTAATCAATCGATTGTCTGAAAATAAGGCTGAAAGGGATCGAGCAGCTTCCCTGCCGGTCGTCACGCTTCGTTCATGGAACTTATCCGATCTGGAGTTGATCGGTCTTGGCGGTTTCAGTCCGCTGACAGGCTTTATGGATCAGGATGACTATGAGAGTGTGCTGAGAAATACGAGACTGACGGACGGCAGCATATGGCCTGTGCCTATCACTCTGCCCGTCACGGAAAAGGAGGCAGCGTTCTTATCAACTGGACAAGAAGCGGCTTTGACAGACGAAAAAGGAACGATTTACGGCCTTATTAAGAGCCGGGGAACGTTCCGGGCTGATTTAAAGCGGGAGGCCGAAATTGTTTATGGTACGTCGGATCCCGCGCATCCCGGGGTAGCCGCTCTGTTCAGCAGAGGAAGCCTGCTTGTTGGAGGGGAGATTACCCTGTTAAAACGTCTTCCGCATGCGTTTGGAGACTATCACCTTTCTCCTGCGGAAACCCGCCAGCTGTTTGAAGCGAAGGGCTGGAAAACGGTAGTCGGCTTTCAGACGCGAAACCCGGTTCACCGGGCCCATGAGTATATTCAGAAGAGTGCGCTGGAAACAGTGGACGGACTGCTGCTGAATCCGCTCGTTGGCGATACGAAGTCTGATGATATACCGGCTGATGTCCGCATGAAAAGCTACCGGGTGCTGCTCGATCATTATTATCCGAAAGAGCGCACAGCGCTGGTCGTATATCCAGCAGCGATGCGGTATGCAGGACCGAAGGAGGCACTGCTGCACGCCATCGTCCGCAAAAACTACGGCTGCACCCATTTCATTATCGGAAGGGATCATGCCGGAGTAGGCGACTATTACGGTACGTATGAAGCACAAGAATACACGGCTCCGTTTGAACAAGAGCTTGGGGTCACGCTAATGCGCTTTGAGCACGCCTTTTACTGCAAAACGTGCAAAAACATGGGGACGGCAAAAACGTGCCCGCATGACGGCGACCACCATGTTCATCTGAGCGGAACAAAAGTAAGAGAGCGTCTGCGAAACGGTGAATCTCTGCCAGAAGAGTTCTCTAGAAAAGAAGTAGCAGAAGTACTGATCAACGGATTGCAAAAAGCAGCGGTGCAGTAAAAGCGAGGAGGGGGTCCGTCATGACGGTTGAAATCGGGTTTGTCCTGATCGTGATTTCGGTCATGGTCGGCCTGCTCATCACAGAGTGGCTGCGCGCTGATATGATCCTGCTTGCTGCTTTGCTCGTACTGTGGATAGGCGGTGCAATTGATACATCTCAGGCGCTGAGCGGATTAACGAACGAAGGGATGTGGACGGTGGCGCTATTGTTTTTAGTGGCCGGAGCTGTTCAGAGCCATCCGTCGTTAAAGAGACTTATCTTTTCAGGCCTGGGGAGCGGGAAGCGAAAAAGGCGTTCGCTTTTATCGATGATGTTTCCAATTGCGGGCATGTCGGCATTTTTGAATAATACACCAATCGTCGCTATTTTTTCCCCTATGATTCAGCGCTGGTGCGAGCAGCGGCAGATTTCACCATCTAAATTTCTAATGCCTCTCTCGTTCGCAGCGATTTTCGGAGGAACGATCACCCTCATCGGAACCTCTACAAACCTGCTAATACACGGCTTGATGCTGGATCGGGGGATGAGTGGATTTTCCATGTTCCAATTGGCAGCAGTCGGTGTTCCGGCAGCCGTGTTTGGCATTCTTTATATGGTGACCATTGGTTACCGGATTATGCCGAATCACGAACCGAAGCAGTCGGACCCTAAACCGCCTGCAATGATTGAAGGAAAAGGAAGTATGCTGCCGCTGCTGGTCCTTGCGGTGATGGTAGGAGCAGCTGCACTTGAACTTCTCTCGATGTTTGAAGCGGCGTTTGGTGCTGTCATTGTGCTGCTTGCTGGCAGGGTTCTTCCTTTAAAGGGCTTGCACCGGTTCATACGGGTGGATGTGCTGCTCATCATTATTTATGCGATTGGTATTGGTACAGCAGTGGAACAATCAGGAACGGCGGTCTGGCTTGCTGAGCATCTGGTCGCTGTATCTGCAGGGCTTGGAGTGATCGGCGTGCTTGCTGCCGTTTACCTGATGACATCGATCTTCACGGAGTTTATAACAAACAACGCGGCTGCTGTCGTGATGTTTCCGATTGCAGTAGCAGCAGCGCTTCAGTCCGGACAGGATCCGGCAGGATTTCTCACTGCAGTAGCCATTGCGGCCTCGGCAAGCTTTGCGACACCGGTTGGGTATCAAACTAATTTAATCGTGTTCCGGCCCGGCGGCTATCGTTTTATGGATTTTGTCCGCGTGGGGATGCCGCTCAATTTACTTTATTTTATTGTGACGATGGTTGTCGTCAGCGCAATATGGATTGATTTCAGCTGAAAGGGTGAAACATGTGAGTTCTCATTTAACTTGGCACGATTCGCACGTTAGAAAAGAAGACCGGGAAAAGCTCAACGGTCATCGAGGCTTTGTGCTTTGGTTTACAGGCTTGTCCGGCTCCGGTAAGTCCACGCTGTCTGCAGCGCTTGAACTGGAGCTGCATCAGCAAGGAGTAAGAACGTACAGGCTGGACGGAGATAACGTCCGGATGGGATTGAATCAGAATCTTGGTTTTTCAGCAGCAGATCGAGCAGAAAACATCCGCCGTGTCGGAGAAGCAGCGAAGCTGATGGCAGACGCAGGGTTAGTGACCTTAACGGCATTTATTTCTCCATATGAGAAGGACCGAGAGGGCGTAAAAGCTTCTCTAGGCGAAGATGTCGCGGAAGTATTCGTGAAAGCACCGCTTGCGGTTTGTGAAGAGCGGGATCCGAAAGGGCTTTACAAAAAGGCCCGGACAGGAGAGATCCGTAACTTTACCGGGATTGATGATCCGTATGAAGAGCCTGAAGCACCGGAATTAACACTTGATACAGGGAAGGATTCCATAGAGAAAAATGTGTCCTTGCTGATCACGTATCTGCAGGAAAAAGGTGTGATTTCGTCAGAAGCGAACAACCGCTGAATGAAAGGAGGCAGATCGTATGCAGCGATCATTTGACCAGATAACGGACGGAACGAAAGGTGCAGAGGGTGTTCTGCGCTGGGCGGCAGAAACGTACAAGGAAGATCTCGTGTATGCGTGCAGTTTCGGAGCAGAGAGCATGGTGCTGATTGATCTGCTTCACCGATTCAGCGTTCCAGCTGAAATTGTCTTTCTGGATACACATCTTCACTTTAACGAAACCTATGAGCTGATTGACCGGGTTCAGTCGAGATATCCTGAGCTTCGCATGACGATGCAGCAGCCTGAACTGACGCTGTCAGAGCAGGAAGAAGCATACGGACCGGAGCTTTGGAAGCGCAATCCGGACCAATGCTGCTATCTGCGGAAAATCAGACCGTTGGAGCGTGCGCTTCACGGTGTGCCAGCCTGGATTTCCGGGCTGAGACGGGCACAGTCCGAGTCACGAAAGCATACGGAATTTGTGCAGGAAGATGCGAAATTTGACAGCGTGAAAATATGCCCTCTCATCCACTGGACATGGGAGGATGTATGGAACTATATCGATGAACACCGGCTGGATTATAATCCGCTGCACGACCGCTCCTACCCGAGTATCGGCTGTGTTCCATGCACCGTCCCGTCAGACGGAGGAGACAATCGCGATGGACGCTGGGCCGGCACCGGCAAGACGGAATGCGGCCTGCATCTGCCGACGAAAAAGGAGGACTGACATGTATCCAGTAAAACTGACAGGTGCTGGACCGGGAGACCCGGATCTGATCACCGTAAAAGGATTAAGAGCCATACAGGAAGCGGACGTTATCTACTATGACAGGCTTGTCAGCCGGGAACTGCTGAAAGAGGCCAGTCCACACGCGGCACTTGTTTACTGCGGGAAAAAACCAGGTGGGTATGCCGTTTCCCAGGAGGATATTAATGCAATGCTTATTCGATCCGCTCTGAGCGGGAAGCGAGTTACGAGGCTGAAGGGCGGAGATCCGTTTATCTTTGGCAGAGGCGGCGAAGAGGCCATTGCATTGAAAGAGGCCGGACTCTCGTTTGAAGTAATCCCTGGTGTCACGTCCGGCGCTGCTGTACCGGCAAGCGCAGGCATTCCGGTCACCCATCGTCATGTCAGTTCTTCGGTCGGCATTATAGCAGGAGTTACTAAGCTGGACGATGACGCATATTGGCATCACACGGCGAACAGTATGGATACACTGTGCATTTACATGGGTGGCGGCAATATTCGTCTCATTTGCGAGAAGCTCATCCAGGCAGGAAAGCCAGCTGACATGCCGGCTGCTGTTATCTCAAATGGAACGACTGCAGACGAAGTAGTGGTCACAGCTCCGCTTCATGCCATTGCAGAAGAAGCGGCGGGGGCGCCGCAGCCGGCGATGATTGTGATTGGAGAAGTGGTCGGCTTGATGAGCAGACTGAACGGCAGTCTCAGAGAAGAAGTGGTGAGCTGAAGGAGGAGCATATGCAGGGTGTACTTTACATCGGACATGGCAGTCGATCACCGAAAACAAAAGAGGAATCCATTCAATTTATTCAACAGGTGGAGGCAAGAGTCGAAGCGCCGCTCCAGGAGCTCTGCTTTCTGGAGCTGGAAAGTCCTACCATCAGGGACGGGTTTACCAAGCTCGTGGAAAACGGAGCGACGTCTATCGCTATTGTGCCGCTGCTGCTTTTGAGCGCCGGGCATTACTATGCTGACATCCCGGAGGAGCTTGAACACGTTCGTGAGGAATTTCCGCATATTCGAGTGACATACGGGCGGCCTCTGGGGGTTCAGCAGCGTACTGTCGAAGCATTGGCCAGGCGCGCAGAAGAAGCAGGTGCCATTACAAAAAACACGGTCATTCTGCTCGTCGGGAGAGGCAGCCGTTCGCCGGAAACGAAATCAGCTGTCCGTTTGACAGCGAAAAGGCTGAAGCGAAGGCTCGGTGTGAAAAAAGTAGAAACGTGTTATCTGGCGGCGTGCAAACCGTCTTTCGCAGAAGGAATGGAGAGTGCAGCTAAATACGATGATGTCATTGTGCTGCCTTACTTATGGTTCACTGGATTGTTGTACGAGTCAATGGAGCGCGAAGTGGCTGCTTCACCGTTCAGGCTGGCCCCATATCTTGGCGCGCACCTGTTGATGGTCGAGGCGCTTTCAGAACGAGCCGGACAGGCACTGCATGCGGAAACGATTGAAAACAGACTGGATGAGCATATGGCGTGGTGGATCTAAATGGCCAGAAACGGCCGCAGAAAGGGGAGAGTGAACTTGCAAGTTAGTGCACAAAACAGCCCGTTTACGGAAAAACAGGCAGGACTGTTAAATGAGCTGCTGCCGGAGCTGACAGAAGCTCAGGTTCAGTGGCTGGCAGGCTTTACGGCTGCAGCTGGAGCAGCGGGTACCGCGGTGCTGGAGCGTCCCGCCTCGGAAACAAAGACGGAATCGAGAAGTCTGACGATTCTTACAGCTTCCCAGACCGGAAATGGAGCGGCGCTTGCCGAGGAGGCTGCCGGAGCATTCGGACTGGAAGCAAGCGTTGTCGCTGCTGGCGATCTGAAGCCTAAAAAATTCAGCAGCCTGGAGGATGTCATTCTTATTGCGAGTACGCACGGTGAAGGCGACCCGCCTGATGAAGCGCTGGATTTATACGATTACTTATTCAGCAAGAAAGCGCCTGATTTGTCCCACATGCGCTTTGCTGTGCTGGCGCTTGGCGACAGCTCCTACGAGCATTTTTGCCAGACAGGCAAAGATTTTGACGGAATTCTGGAAAAGCTCGGCGCAGAGCGAGTTCTTGAAAGAATCGACTGCGATGTAGATTACGAGGAGCCAGCAGCGACGTGGCTGAAGCAGGCAGAGCAGCAGTTTGCAGACGGAGAGCCGGTTTTGCCTGCCAGTGAGCCGACAGCGCTGCAGGAAAAAGCAGTGTATTCAAAAAAACATCCGTTTCCAGCAGAGATTGTCACCAATTTCTCCTTAAACGGCAGAGGGTCCGCGAAAGAAACGAGGCATATTGAACTGGACTTGGAAGCATCAGGGCTGACCTATGAGCCTGGTGACAGCCTCGGCATTCTGCCGGTTAACGATCAGGTGCTCGTAGAAGAGCTGCTTGGCGTCCTGGATTTCAATGGCCAGGAAACGGTCCTGTCAGGCAAGGAAGAAAAGACGCTTGCAAAAGCGTTGGAGCAGCTTGAAATTACGGTATTGACAAAGCCGCTGCTGGAAAAGCTTGCGGTTTATTCAGACCAGCTGGCTGCGTTAGAGGAGGCAGACAGGAAAAGCTATATGGAAGGGCGGGATCTTGTCGACTTGATTCAGGACAAAGCGCCGTGGACCTTTACGGCCCAGCAGCTGGTCGACAGCCTTCGTCCAATCCCGCCTCGTCTCTATTCGATTGCCAGCAGCTTGTCTGCAAATCCGGGTGAAGTACACCTCACGATCGGTGCCGTGCGCTATGAGTCTCACGGCCGGGAGCGTAACGGGGTCTGCTCGATACAGTGTGCGGAACGCGGTGAACCGGGATCTTCACTGCCGGTATTCGTCCAGTCCAACAAATCATTCAAGCTTCCTGCAGACGAAAAACCGATCATTATGATTGGCGCCGGAACCGGAGTTGCTCCATACCGATCGTTTATGGAAGAGCGCGAGGAACGGGAAGCGGAAGGCGACAACTGGCTGTTTTTCGGAGATCAGCACTTCACGACAGATTTTCTGTATCAGACAGAGTGGCAGGGCTGGTATAAAGACGGGCTCTTAACAAGGATAGATACGGCATTTTCAAGGGATCAGGACGAAAAAATATACGTCCAGCACCGTATTTTAGAACAAAGCAAGAGCGTGTTTGAATGGCTGGAACGCGGCGCCTTTCTGTATGTGTGCGGCGATAAGGATCGCATGGCAGGAGATGTGCATGAGGCACTGCGAACGGTGATTGTAAAGGAGAGCGGGCGTTCCGAAGAGGAAGCTGAAGCCTATTTAAAAGAGTTAAGAAGCGAAAAGCGCTATCAGCGGGATGTATATTGATGCAATAGAAAGGAGAGGTTAGATGAGTACAAGCGGCAAGCCGAGTGAAACGGAACATATAAAACAAGACAGCAGCTATTTGAGGGGAAGACTGGAGGAGTTTTTCCAGGACCGTATCAGTGCCGGCATTCCGGAGGATCAGACAAAGCTGCTGAAGTTTCACGGGAGCTATATGCAGGATGACCGTGATTTGCGTGAAGAACGGCGCAAGCAGAAATTGGAGCCTGCCTATCAGTTTATGGTGCGCGTCCGGCTTCCGGCGGGGGTGGCAACGCCGGAGCAGTGGCTGACGATGGACCGGCTTGCAGATGAATACGGCAACGGCACGATGAAGCTGACAACGAGGCAGACCTTTCAGCTGCACGGCATCCTGAAGTGGAACATGAAAACGAGCCTGCAGCAGATGAACGAGGCGCTGATGGACACCATTGCTGCCTGCGGCGATGTGAATCGAAACGTCATGTGCGCAGCAAACCCCTCCCAGTCTGATGCGCATCGAAAGGTATATGACTCCGCCGCGGATATCAGCGAGCGTCTGCTTCCGAAAACGAGGGCTTACCACGAGATCTGGCTGGATGAAGAAAAGCTGATCGACACGAAAGAAGAGCAGGAGCCGGTGTACGGAAAAACGTATCTGCCCCGGAAGTTTAAAATAGGTGTGGCAGTTCCGCCGTCAAACGATGTTGATATTTATTCACAGGATATTGGCTTTATTGCGATTATCAGCGGAGGAAGGCTGCTTGGGTATAACATTCTCGTCGGGGGCGGAATGGGCATGACGCACGGAGATGAAAAGACGTATCCGCAGCTTGGCAGAATGCTTGGCTTCGTCCCGGCTAAAAAAGCAGCGGAAGCAGCAGAAGCTATCCTGACTGTACAGCGGGACTATGGTGACCGCTCTGAGCGAAAGTATGCCCGTTTTAAATACACCGTCGACAGGCTTGGCATCGAGACGGTGCGGAACGAAGTCAATGAACGTCTCGGCTGGGAAGTAAAACCGGCAAAGCCGTATTCGTTTGACCGAAACGGCGATATTTACGGGTGGGATGACCATGCAGAAGGCCTATCGCATCTGACCTTATTCATTCAAAACGGCCGTATTGCCGACAGCGGCGGATATGAGCTGAAAACGGCATTGAAGCGGGTAGCAGAGGTGCATGACGGAACGTTCCGGCTCACGCCAAATCAGAACGTCATCATTGCAGATGTTAAACCGGAAAACCGCAAGCAGATCGAGGCAATCGTGTCCGAATACGGTTTAACAGACGGTCGTGAGAACTCAGCACTGCGCCGAAACTCCATGGCGTGCGTAGCGTTTCCGACGTGCGGACTTGCTATGGCCGAATCGGAGCGGTATTTGCCTTCGTTGATTGATAAGTTGGAGGATATGCTGGATGCGAACGGTCTGCGTGATGAAGAGATCATTATCCGGATGACCGGCTGCCCGAACGGATGCGCAAGACCGTCGCTTGGGGAAATTGCCTTTATCGGAAAAGGACCGGGGACGTATAACATGTACCTTGGCGCCGGATTTAAAGGAGACCGGCTGAACAAGCTGTACCGGGAAAATATCGGAGAAGAGCAGATTCTGCAGGAACTGCAGCCGATCTTTGCCTCCTTCGCAAAAGAAAAGGAAACCGGGGAACGGTTTGGTGATTTTGTTATCCGCCGCGGCATTATTGAAGCAACGACGGATGGCGTTAATTTTCACGAAAAGGTGCGCAGCTGAGCAAGTTTATGCTGCTGAAGTTCAGCGCTTCTAAAGCGGGGATGGAGCAAAGACTCCAGCTCCGCTTTTTTCTTTTCAGCGGATAGAGAAGAGGCGGTAACCAGTTCTCGTGCAGCTGTTAAAAAAGAAACGTATGCGGCCTCCTCTGCAACGAGCGGCTCTATTTTGCTGCAAAGCGATTTAGCAAACAGCGGACCAGCCCCGCCGGAATGCACGGAAGCCTTTATCTGCCCGCGCTGGACGACCGCGGGGAAAACGATCGACCCCTTGCTGCTGTCCGCCGCATCATTAATCAGGCAGGCCCCAGGCTCCCAGCTGTAGATTGCCTCGTGAACGTCTTCTCCTGCAGCGAGTATAAGCAGAAAAGTATTGGTGTCGGAGGGAACTGCTTTTCGTCTTTCCCACTGGATTGAGTGCTCACTGATCCATCGCGTCATATCATCCGCGCATTCCGGACTGACGATCGTAATCGACGCGCCGGCTGAAAATACACGCTTTGCCCTTCGGAAGGCCACATTTCCTCCGCCAATAATGACAACATGCTTATTCGTCAAATTCAAACCGACAGGCTCCATCGAATCACTCTCCTTTAAATCCATTGTGTTGTTAGCAGTATACCGCAGGCGAAGTGCACCTGGACAGAGTAGCTGAACGGTGTATAAATCTTCCCAAACCTGACGGCCGCTGTGATACAGCATTACCCGTTCATCAAGACTAACACCATTAGGAAACAGCCAGCAGAATGCTTGATCTGCTGGCTGTTTCTGCACGCATATTGTTAATGGCAGTAGTCCATAAACCGTGTCGGATCAAATGGCTCCTCGTAAGCAGAGCCCGTTGCAGTGAACAGCAGGGATACTGCGATGAGCGGTAGGATGACCCATTTCATCTGCAGAACCTCCTTTATTCGGCGACGATATCATCAAGAATGCTCGTATCGACAAAACCGTCCAGATCCGGGTCGTCGTCAATGAATTCCAGTTCGTAGGATGCATCTGCCCAGGCCTGAAGAGCATCTGCATGTGTTTCGGTCGTGATTTCCATACGCTCCCAGGCTGCTTCAAGCACGTTCTCCGGCAGTCGAGTCTGAGTGAGGCTGTAGAGCAGGTCATTTACTGTTACAAGCGTGTCAGCTTCATTTTCTGCCGTATAGTCAACTGCTCGTTTATGAGCGCGGAGAGCACCTTCAACAGTCTCCGGGTTTTCTTCCAGAAATTCATTTGTTGTTACGATGACAACGCTCGCAAGCTCTTCACCAAGAAAGACCTCATTCCATTCGGTGACGACATTTGCGTTATGCTCCTCGACAAGAAGCGTTCCCCAAGGCTCCGGCGCCGCTGCTGCGTCGATTTGTCCCTGTTCAAACATCGCGACCATGCTGGCCGGATTAACGCGTGACTGATGCTCCACTTCCCCGCCAAGGCGGTTCGTTTCCATGCCTTTATCCTTCAGCATCATTTCGAGCTGGACGTTATGTGTGCAGCCGTTGCCAGGCGTGCAAAAGGATTTACCAGAGAAATCTTCGATCGTTTCAATACCGGAGTCCTCACGTGATACGATTAAGGTCGCTCCGTTCGCAGCTGCGCCTACGACGACGACATCTCCTCCTGCAAGGTGGTAGTTGATTGCAGGGCCCGGTCCGACATAGCCCAGATCAATGACGCCGGTATCAAGCGCCTCAATAAAGTCGTTGCCGTTTGGAAAGTTGAGGTAGTCGACATCCGCGTCAATCTCTTCTTCAAAGTATCCTTTTTCTTTACCGACAATGCCCGCTGCGTGATCGAGGTTAGGAAAATAGCCGATTTCAACAGCGTCTGTTCCGCCTGCAGCTCCCGCTGAGTCATCCTCATCTGTTCCGCATGCTGTCAAAAGCAGCACCCCGGCTGCCAGTAGTCCCCACTTCTTCATATATCACTCACTCCTCTTATGTATTCGTCTGCAGTCCCCATCTGGACAGGACACGCTTTTCGACCTTGCTGAAAACAAAATACTCAACTATAAGTCCGATCGTGGCAATGATGATCATGATGGCGACAACAAGATCCATGTTGTAAAAATCACGTGCGTCCATCAGCGTACGTCCAAGTCCGCCTCGGCCAATCAGTTCAGCAGCCATCAGCGCCCGCCACCCGAAGGCCCACGCGAGTCTTGCGCCGGTGAGCACATTAGGCACTGCTGCTGGAATCATTACCTTCCAGACGAGTTCACTGCCGCTGTAGCCCATCGTGCGCGCTGCCCGCATGAGGATCGGCTGGACGTTTTTCATTCCCATCCGCATGTTCATCGTCATCGGCCACGTAGCTCCGAGTACAACGACGAACAGAATAGCTCCGCCGCCGCCCTGAAACAAAATCAGTGCGATTGGCAGCCACACGATACTCGGAACTGACTGCAGCGCAATCACGAGTGATCCGAGTGTTTCGTCAGCCAGCTTGGAAACACCGAGCAGAACGCCGAGAAAACCGCCGATGATTAAAGCAAGCAGAAAACCAAATACAATTCTGCCAAGGCTTTCCCCAAGAGCTACGCGGAGAATACCTGTATCAAACAGGCCTATGTACAGTTGTTCCACCGATCCGAGAGGGGAAGGGAACATAGCTGTCTGCTGTGAATAAATTCTATATATGATCTCCCATATCGCGATTAGAACGATAAAGAAAACCAGCCTTCTTACTGCGGAAGTCATCCCCCATCTCCTCTCTCATCACTTTTTCGATCTCTTTTTCCAGCATCTCCATAATTTGCTTTTCAAGCGATGTGAACGCTTCGGAGGCTGGATCACGCGGCCGCGGCAGATCAACCTTGAACTCGCCGCGGATACCGCCGGGTCTCGTGCCCATGAGAACGATGCGATCAGACAAAAGAATGGATTCACGGATATTATGCGTGACAAACAGCACGGTCTTTCCGGTAGTCTCCCAGATGTACTGCACTTCTTTGTGGAGCATCATTCTCGTCTGCTCATCAAGCGCTCCGAATGGCTCGTCCATCAACAGCACTTCCGGGTCCATTGAAAGGGCGCGGGCAATGGATACCCGCTGCTTCATTCCTCCGGAAAGCTCATGAGGATAGGCATACATAAAACGGCTCAAGTGGACGAGCTTTAAATAATCTTCGGCGCGCGAGCGGGATTCCGCTTTGGAAAACTGTTTTTTTAACGCAAATTCGACGTTCTCACGGACGTTCAGCCATGGCATCAGAGCGGCTTCCTGAAAGACGACCCCTCTGTCAGCACCAGGACCGGTAATCGCTTTACCTCCTGCTGATACTTGTCCTTCGGTTGCCGGCTCGAGTCCAGCCACGATATTTAACAGCGTGGACTTTCCACAGCCGGAAGGACCGAGCAGGGAAACAAATTCACCATCCTGTATGGTCAGATCGATATCATCAAATACGGTAAATGATTCGTTATCTTTTGTTGCGGGAAAGGTTTTTTCGACGTGCTGAATCGTAACTTCTGCCAAAGCATTCACCTCTTAAACGCATAATGTTGATTAATTTAGTTGGAATAATAAAATTAAGTATACCATGGTGGAACCTTCTGTCAATGCCATTCATCTAATTTCTGATTGGAAAGGTGGGATATCGGAATGAAAAAGAAGCCCCCTTCTTTTTAAAACAAAGGGGGTCCATTTTCATTCGAGAAGGTAGGATCGTGCTGAAGATACGCCTTTAAAATAGGGAGGGCTACTGGTTTTGCGCAGTAATATCCTTGTACGAAACCGCAGCGCAGCTCGCGGAGACGGCTCCATTGTCTGCTTGTTTCCACGCCTTCAGCGATAACGTCCAGTTCGAACAGACCTGCCACGGCAAGCATCTGTTCCACAATTTTTTCGGATTGAATGGAGCCGTTCAGCGACGCAATAAAGCTTCGGTCAAGCTTTAAAGTATGAAGCGGAAGCTGCTGGATATAGGTCAGGCTGGAATAGCCAGTGCCGAAATCATCAAGTGCGATTCGTACGTTCAACTGGCGCAGTGACTCGATAAAGTTTTTCAGCTTCTCCATAGATAAGGGTGCCGATGTTTCTGTTAATTCGAACTCCAGCTGAGAGGCTTTTATACCGGTTTCCTGAATCACTTCTTGTATATAAGAAATTAAATAGCCGCCTTTAGAGGGAAAGGAGGAAACATTAATGGCCAGACCTACAGGAATCGGAAGGGTGGCAATTTGACGGCAGGATTCAAAAATAACCCACCTGTCGATCGCATGCATCAGTCCGGCTTCTTCTGCGATTGGCAGAAAATCAGCAGGACTGATGTAACCCAACTCGGGATGTTGCCAGCGGATCAGCGCTTCCACTCCGCGGAGCTCTCCACTCTCTGTGTGGAACTGCGGCTGATAGACGAGTGCGAGCTTGCCCGAGCGCAGCGCTTCCGGCAAATCGCGTACGATCGTCCGTTTAT
The DNA here is from genome assembly GCF_052061695.1 of Alkalicoccus luteus. Lineage (NCBI taxonomy): Bacteria > Bacillati > Bacillota > Bacilli > Caryophanales > Bacillaceae > Alkalicoccus > Alkalicoccus luteus. Next base: position 78,100 of record NZ_JBPZEY010000009.1, on the reverse strand, counting down.
AAGAATAGGAAGTGTGCATTCCGGACTCATACATGACAGTTTGATCGTACCCCTGTTTTTTGGCTTCCTGCAGGGCAATCGCAGCCTGCTGCAGCAATTCATCCAGCTGAATGTCGTCTGTTCCGGAAACGGAAGTCCCGATGCTGCAAGTCAAACGTACTGGTCTGCGGCTGATTGAAAAAGGCTGTCCGCACGTGGTGTGAATTCGTTCAGATAGTCGCTGGATACCGCCTTCCGTTAACGGCTGTTCCACGAGAATGATAAATTCGTCTCCGCTGATCCGTACGATCAGCCCTTCTGAAACAGCCCGCTTCAGCCTTTCTGCCAGCTGGAGCAGCAACGTATTGGCGTCCTCGAGGCCGAGTGAATCGCTGTGCAGCTTAAAATGATCAATATCTACATGGAAGACCGTTGTCTCTCGCAGCGAAGAAGCAGCACGCTGCTGCAAAAATGCGTAGTTATAGGCGTTTGTGAGCGGATCGTGAATATTCACATATTCCAGCTCAATGGCATTGGCAAGCAGGGAAGCCATGTTCTGCAAATGCTCGGCTTCTGATTCCGTGAAGGAGCGCGGGCGTTTGTCCAAAATGCAAATAGTTCCGAAAATAGTTCCGTTTGAAAGGGTGATGGGTGCCCCGGCATATGCTTGAATGCCGAGCTTTTTTGTGATTTTTAAACTGCAGACAATGTCGTGTTTGCGGGCGTTTGGAATCATCAGCGGCAGACCGCCGCCGTTTTTAATAAGCTGTCAGTAAGCATCCTCCAAAGGCATGGACGAACCAGGCTGCAGCGGTATAGAACCGTCGCCGGCAGTTGATATTACCGTAAACATCTCGTCAGTCGTATGGCTGATAAAAACGGTCCCGCGTCCAATCAGCGCTTCAAGAGTCTGGAGCGTTGTCGCACTGAATTGCCGCAGGGAATGATAGTAGGGCAGCTCATGGGGCTCGATATGCATCAGGGTCCCTCCTCTCCAAAGCAGTTTGTCCTGTTAAACACGTGAGCAGATCAATACGTGCATAGAAACAGAAGCAAATACCGTTTCTCTTCTGCAATCGTCAGCACGGACGGGTGTCTGAATAGTAAGTTATTTCTATCATCATCATAATACAGATATGATATAATTCAATAGTGGGATAATGTTGAAAGCTATTGAGTCTTTACTCATAAATGAATAGACATACTGATTTGAATGCAAAACTTTTGGCGCACGAATGCGTTGTCGCGTGAAAGGACTTTTTTTGCCGACAGAGGATGGTGGAGCAATATGAAGCTGGTTATCTTTCTTGTAGGTCTGATACTGTTCCCAGTGACAGCCTTCTCTGCTCCTATTGAGCCGGGTCTGGACGGCGAGCGTATTATTGTTCACGAACAAATGGAAGTGTTTATTGATGAGACAGGTGAACGGAATTTTGACGAGATCCGCGATAGGCCGTTTGAGTCGTTTACAAGGAATGCACCGAGCTTTGGCTATACAACGGATGTTTATTGGGTCCGGTTTCAGGTAGATGCCTCAGCAGCTGAGGACGAATGGTTTCTTAAGCTGCTCAGTCCGACGATGGATCACGTCACACTTTATACAGAGCTTGCGGATGGAACCGTGACCTCTGTCGAAACAGGGGATCTTGTCCCATACAGAGAACGTCCGCGCAACAACCGCAACTTTGTTTTTCCGGTGGACTATGCGGAAACAGAGGGTCTCATGACTCATTACATGCGCTTTGAAACAGAGGGAGCGATGCAATTTCCGCTGGAGCTGAACAACCAGCGGGTTTACAGTGAACAAACACAGTGGGATTATTTAATACTCGGTCTGCTTGCAGGACTTGCGGCGGTTATGGCGCTCTACAATTTCTTTATTTACTTATCACTCCGGCACCCCAGCTACTTATTCTACGTCCTTTTCATTATCGTGAATTTATTCACATTCCTATCGTTTACAGGTCTTGCTTATCAGTTCATTTGGCCGGAAGCAGTTTGGTTTAACAATCGGGCGATCTTGTTTTTTATGCTGTTGTCCAACATGATGGCGATTATCTTTGCTGTGAACTTTCTTGAACTTAGGAAGGAAGTGCCGAGATCTCTCATTTATATGTATATGGCCTTCTCCATTAACCTCATTCTGCTCGGAGTCTGGGCCTATTCATATCCACTGGCACTTAATTTAATCGTAATCGCAAGCGTCGCGACGGTCCTGACTGTTCTGACGGCGGCACTCATCCGCTACCGGCAGGGATTCGGCCCCTCCATTTACTTTCTGTTTGCGTGGCAGTTCTTTGTCATCGGTGTTTTAATATCTATTTTTACCGATCTCGGCTTTGTTCCATACTCTTTTTTCACGAAATATGCGTGGCAGATTTTCACGTCTGTCGAGCTCGTGCTCTTCTCTTTCGCTTTGGCAAACAAAATTACCGCTATTCAAAAAGAAAAAGAGGAGGCGAGGCAGGAAGCACTTGAAGCCTTGCAGCGAACCGACAGGCTAAAAAATGAGTTCTTACAAATGACAACGCACGAGCTGCGAACGCCGCTGAATGGCATGATCAGCATCGCAGAATCACTTCGGGAAGGCATCGCCGGTGAACAGAATGAAGCTGCTAAAAAGCATTTGGACGTTATTATCCGCAGCGGCAGCAGGCTGTCTTATCTGATCGGGGATATCGTGGACGTCTCGCGTATGGAAAATCAGGACTTTGACATGCGCGTCGAGGAGGTTGATCTGAAGCCTGCTGTAGAACTTGCTTGCGAGATGGTAAAGCCGCTTGCAGCAGAAAAATCTCTTACCATCATTAACGAAGTGGGGCAGCTGCCAAATGTTGCTGCCGATGAGCACCGCCTGCAGCAAATTTTATATAATTTGCTCATCAACGCCGTGAATTATACGAAGGAAGGAACCGTTCGCATTCGCGGCTCCCAGAGCGAGGAAACGGTGACCATTTATATCCGGGATACCGGGATCGGCATTTCTGAGGAAGAACGCCGCCGGCTGTTTGAACCGTTTGAACGCGGCCGGGATGCTGAGGGATATTACCGGGAAGGAATGGGGATCGGTCTGCATTTGACGAAACGTTTGATTGAGCTGCAGGGCGGAAGGATTGAAGTTGAATCAGACCCCGGTAAAGGGTCGATGTTTTCATTTACGCTTCCAGCCGCTAAGCAGGCAGCAGGACAGTTTATGCCGGCCGCTGACTCTATAGCTGAACTGGAGCGGAACCATGCTGGAGCGAAGCGCATTCTTGCTGCCGATGATGACCACGTGAATCTGCAGGTGATCGTTAATTACCTTCAGCTTGAAGGATACGATGTCACCGCGGCTCCCGATGGACTGACGGTGATGGAAAAACTTGAAAAGCAGTCGTTTGATTTGGTAATTATGGATGTGATGATGCCGGGTCTTTCCGGCTTCAGCGTCTGTAAAGAGCTGCGGACACGCTTTTCCTATACAGAGCTGCCGGTACTATTGCTCACCGCTCAAAATCTAATTGAAGACCGGCTGGCAGCGTATCGTGCAGGTGCCAATGATTATCTCGTCAAGCCGATCGACAGACGGGAATTGATGATTCGGGTAGATACACACTTAAAGCTTTCGGGGGCTGTACAGGAATTGGAATCGAGAAGGCAGGAGCTTGAAAATATCAATTTGATGCTGGAAGGAATGGTGGATGAACGTACCGCTGAGCTCGGTCGTAAAAATGCGGAGCTCGAAGTGAAAAACGACCAGCTTACTCACATGGAAGCAGCGAGAGTGGAAATGCTGTCCAACATTTCACACGAGCTTGGCACACCGGTTACGTTTTTGAAAAACTACATTCATACGGTCCGGGAAGGGTTTGTTGATCCCTCTGATGAAAACTACCTTCAAATTGTCGATAAGAAGATTCAACTGCTTGACCGGCTGATCGTTGATTTGTTTGAGCTGGTAAAATTGGAAACGGGTCAGATGAACATGGGAATAGAAACAGTTGAGCTGACGGACTGGCTAAACGATGTTCACCAGACATTCGCAATGGAGCTGTCTGAATCAGATATTCATTTCCCTGCTATTACCTACGATCATATTGAAAAGGGACAGTGGTATGTATCGATTGATAAAGGCCGGATGATGCAGGTTTTCAACAATTTGATCGGAAATGCGCGCAAGTTCACGCGAAACAGCATTCACATATCAGTGGAAACACGCCAGGATACAGGGTACCGTGAATTTGACGGCGGAGCAGTGATCCGCATCACCGACAATGGAAGAGGCATGAAAAAGGATCAGCTGGAGCATATATTCAAGCGGTTTTACAAAGCGACAGGCGACCGGGGAAAACCATCTACTGGTACAGGGCTCGGGCTCGCCATTGCGAAGGAAATTATCGCACGGCACCACGGTGAGATTTGGGTGGAAAGTGAAATCGGCGAAGGTACGACGTTCAGCTTCTGTATTCCGGTATTGGCCGCACATGCTCGATTTGAAGAGGAGGCAAGCAGTCATGGATCAACATAAAATCATGCTCGTAGAAGACGATGAGGATATCCGGGCTATCACGACATTATATTTGGAGAAAAAAGGCTACAGTGTTTATGCTGTCGGAAACGGCATGGAGGCGGTTGACAAAGTAAAGCAGGTCGACCCGGAGCTGATCTTACTGGATATCCTGCTTCCTGGTATGGAAGGATTTGACGTTTGCCGAAACATGCGTGAACTTACTGAAAGTCCAATAATCTTTATCAGCTGTAAGCGTTCATCTGAAGATAAAATTGAAGGCCTGAACGCAGGCGGCGATGATTATTTAACGAAGCCGTATGATCTTGCTGAGCTCGAAGCCAGAATCAAAGCGAATCTCCGCCGCAGTGGACCCCGCGATGACCGAAATGAGCTTCGTGCCGGCTCCATCGCGGTCGATTTAGAGAGCTATACGGTGACTGTAAACGGAAAAGCGGTTTCGCTTTACGCAAAAGAATATCAGCTTCTCGTGTACTTAATGAAACACCCTGGACAAGTATTCAGTGCAGAGCAGATTTATGATCATATCTGGGGGATCGACATGTATGGAGATTTAAAGACCGTATCAGTACACATACGAAACCTTCGCAAGAAAATTGAGGAGGATCCTAAATATCCAGATTATATCTTAACGGTACGAGGCTTTGGATACAAATTCGCAGCCAGATAAATAGGTATAAAGGATTGATTAAAAAGCGCTGTATACTGGAAATAAAGACATGACAAAAAAAGTCACATTTATTTTTAAAAAATTATGATTATTTAACCTTATTTTAACTTTTGTTTTGTAGAGTGAACACATACAGAACGTTGCAGCTTGTTTTAGAGGACGGTGGGCAGACACGGAGGAAAATGGAGTTTCCGCAACATTCTGCAGAGAAAAACGGCAAACCTGTTGAAAAGCAGGGGCGCAAAGCTTCGGGTCTAAGGGCGTGGGGTGCCTACGACGGCCGGGCCGCCTATGTGGAGCAAATACTTAACATAGGGTGGGATAGGGCATGAATGAACTGAAACGGGCAGAGAGCTGGGTACAATTGGTTATGGAAGCGCGGAGCATGGGCCTTTCTCCTGAAGAAGTGAGAGCGTTCTTTCAAATGAAACAGGAAAACAGCCATTCGCTAAAGGCAGATCAGCAATGCATGTAATCGTCACCGGAAGACCGGAATCAGCAATTATTGCTGATTCCGTTTTTTTTTTGCAGCTGAATAACGGGTGAAAATGCTTATGTGACAGCTGTTTCAAGAAAGCTGCGGCCAGGGGCACCCTGTTTAGACGCGAATGCTGATGTGCTTACCGTCTTATGTGGGACTTTCGTGAATTTATCCGTGCATAGCACTTATTCGTTTCTACGTTTACCCTTTTTTCTGCAGATGGAAATTTCCTCTTGATAGGGAAAAATAATGTGCTATACTTATTTTTATTAGTATGTCACATTAGGGGGAGGGAGGAAGCAATGAGACTAGTATTTGTTGTATCCGATTCAATAGGAGAAACAGCAGACCGAATGGTACAAGCAGCGCTTACCCAATTTACTGAAGATAAAACGGAGGTAAGAAGATATTCGCACGTGCAGACACCGGAGAAGCTGGAGCGTATCGTAGAAGAAGCGGAGACAGCTGGAGCTGTAGTAGCCTATACCCTGGTATTAGGGGAGCTTCAGCAAAAAATGAGAACGCTGACAGAAAAAACTTCCGTCCCTTCCGTCGATCTGCTCGATCCACTGCTGTCGATGCTGAGTGAGACGTTTAATGAACAGCCAAAAAAAGAACCTGGGCGGATCAGGCAGCTGGATGAAGCGTATTTCAGAAGGATCGAAGCAGTGGAATTCGCGGTTAAATACGATGATGCACAGGATACCTCGGGATTGAAAAAGGCGGATCTGGTGCTGATCGGCGTCTCCCGGACTTCCAAAACACCGCTTTCCATGTACCTGGCGCACAAACAGTTCAAAGTAGCGAACGTGCCGCTCGTACCAGAGGTCGCAGTTCCGGAAGAGCTTTACGAGCTTCCGCGTGAGCGCTGCATTGGACTGGTGATCTCCCCGTCAAAGCTGAATGACATCCGGCGGATTCGGCTGCGTACGATGGGCTTGACGGAAAAAGCAGACTACGCAAGCCTCGACCGAATCCTAAAAGAGCTGGAATTTGCAGAAAAAATAATGAAGCGGGTCGGATGCCCGGTTATTGATGTATCGAATAAAGCGGTAGAAGAAACAGCCAGTTACATTTTAGAAGTACTCAAATTGGAAAGGAGACACATTTCATGACATTTGTATACGCGTTTGAAGAAGGAAACCGTCATATGAAAAAACTGATTGGCGGCAAAGGGGCCAACCTTGCGGAGATGACGAACATCGGCCTGCCGGTACCAGAAGGATTTACAATTTCGACAGAGGCCTGCCTTGATTACTACACGAACAGCCAAACGCTTTCTGATCAGGTGAAGCAGGAAACCTTTGCAGCGCTTAAAGACTTGGAAAAAAAGACAGGGAAAACGCTTGGCGGCGCGGCTGATCCGCTCTTCGTTTCGATTCGGTCAGGAGCGGTTGCGTCCATGCCTGGAATGATGGATACCGTACTGAACCTCGGTATGAATGACGAGACAGTAGAAGCGATGGCCTCTCTGACGGATAATCCACGATTTGCCTATGATTCCTACCGGCGCTTTATCCAAATGTTCAGTGATGTTGTTCTCGGAGTAGAGACATACTTTTTCGAGCGGGAGCTTGAAAAATATCGTGAAAGCAAAGGCTACGATTCAGACCCGGAAATGACTGCCGCAGACTGGCAGGAGCTGATTCAGACGTATAAGCAGCTCGTCGACACCCATACAGGGCGCCCGTTTCCTGTTGACCCGCATGAGCAGCTGCTGCTGTCCATCAAAGCAGTGTTTGATTCCTGGAATAATGACAGAGCCACTATCTACCGGAAGCTTCATCAAATCCCTCATAACCTGGGAACAGCGGTTAACATCCAAAGTATGGTTTTCGGCAATATGGGTGATGATTCCGGAACAGGTGTGGCGTTTACGCGAAATCCCTCCACCGGAGAGGCACTGCTGTACGGAGAGTACCTCGTCAATGCACAAGGAGAAGACGTAGTGGCAGGGATTCGGACGCCGCAGCCGATATCTACAATGAAAGACGTGATGCCGGAGGTGTTCGAAGAGTTCCAGGCCGTCTGCAGCCGGTTGGAATCTCATTATGAAGACATGCAGGACATTGAGTTTACCGTAGAACGAGGGAAGCTGTACGTGCTGCAGACACGAAATGGTAAACGGACATCACAGGCTTCAGTAAAAATTGCGGTGGACATGGTAGAAGAAGGAGTGCTGACAAAAGAGCAGGCTGTTGACCGTGTTGATCCGGATCAGCTGCATCAGCTGCTTCACCGCCGCATTGACGATGGCTATGAGCGGCAGGCGCTCGTGAAAGGACTGCCAGCTTCGCCGGGTGCAGCTACCGGCCGGATTGTTTTTGATGCCGACGAGGCAGACCGCCGCTATAAGGGTGGAGAGCATGTCATCTTAATCCGTCCAGAGACGACTCCCGATGATATTCACGGTATTATTGCCGCAGAGGCTGTAGTCACGAGCAGAGGGGGAATGACTTCTCACGCCGCCGTTGTCGCAAGAGGAATGGGCAAGGCATGTATTTGCGGATGTGAAGGCATGAAAATCAACCTTCAGGACAAAACAATCCGCGTTCAGGATAAAACGCTCTCCCATCTTGATCTGATTACGATCGACGGTGCGACTGGTGAAGTGTTTGAGGGAGATGTACCGATGGTTGAACCGGAACTTTCAGGTGAGTTTCAGCAGCTGTTGAACTGGGCCGATGATGTCCGCCGTCTCGGGGTGCGGGCAAATGCGGATAATCCTGTAGACGCCGCGAAGGCGGTCGAGTTTGGGGCGGAAGGTATCGGGCTGTGCCGGACAGAGCACATGTTTATGGAACAGGAGCGTGTGCCGGTTGTTCGCAGCATGATTCTTGCTGAAACGGTTTCTGAGAGAGAGGAAGCGCTGAGGCGGCTTCTGCCGATGCAGCAGGAGGATTTTGAAGGGATTTTTAAAGCGATGGCCGGACGTCCGGTAACCATCCGTCTGCTCGATCCGCCGCTGCACGAATTTCTGCCGGATCTCGAAGAACTGCTCGTTGAAACGACTAAGCTGCAGGTCACAGGCGAAAATTCGGAGCTTCTGCAGCAAAAGCAGCGACTGTTGCGCAAGCTGAGGGAGCTCAATGAATTTAATCCGATGCTCGGGCACCGCGGCTGTCGTCTCGGCATGACGAATCCGGAAATTTACGATATGCAGGCAGAAGCGATTTTTAGGGCTGCTGCTGCACTGGAACAGAACGGGATGAAGGTGGAGCCGGAAGTGATGATTCCGCTAGTCGGACACGTGAATGAACTGCGCGACATGCGCCAGGTCGTAGAAGACGCAGCGGCACGGGTCACAGACGATACCGGGGTTCATTTTACGTATACGGTCGGGACGATGATTGAAGTGCCCCGGGCTGCTCTTACAGCAGATCAGATTGCAGCTGAAGCTGACTTCTTCTCCTTCGGTACAAACGATTTGACCCAGACAACATTTGGGTACAGTCGTGATGATGCAGAAGGAAAGTTTCTTCAACGCTATGTAGACAACGGCACTTTGGAAACAAATCCCTTCGTCGTGCTGGACAGAGACGGTGTCGGGAAACTCGTACGAGAAGGGGTCACGCTTGGTCGCGGCGCAAAGCCGGACTTGAAAGCTGGAATATGCGGAGAGCATGGCGGGGATCCTTCTTCCATTGCCTTCTGTGAAGAGCAGGGACTCGACTACGTCAGCTGTTCCCCTTTCCGTGTACCTGTTGCAAGACTGGCAGCAGCACAGGCAGCGATACGTGCCGGTTCGAAGCAAGCGAGCAGCGAGGCTGTCTCAAACTAAGGGCTGGGCCCTGATTGATGAGTAATGGCATGATATAAAGCAGCAAGCAGTGATAAAATATGATTGACCCAGGACTCTCCTTTATAAAGGAGAGTCTTAGGCTGTTGATAAAGTCAATTTGTTTACATATTTATTCGATTGATTGACTTTCCCCTCTGTTTACCGAGCCTGCCGTGGGCTTGCCTTCAGCTATTTCTCAGGATGATCCCGTATGAAGGGAAGGATGGCGCGGCTTCACTCGGACACAGGCTTCTCATGAGAAGCCTTCAAGACATAGTCCGGCTCCGCTCGCGCTTTTCATGCCGTTCGCAGATCTGAACGGCACGGCATCTTCAGGCTGCGCAGCTTCCACGGGGACGCCGGACACAAAGGGGAAATGGTTTTGTTTAATGGAGAAAAACGTTCCAATCGCTGGACGCTGCGGCTTTTTTTGGTGGGTACGTTGACGTTCATCCCGATTCGACATCGAAGCGCTGCCTAACGAAAGGTTCTCTCTAGACGGAACAAGCTCGTGTGGATCATCACCAGGGTTTCAACCGGACAGCCAGCTGCTAAATCGGAGGACCTCGACTCCGAGAGGATCAGAACGAGGCGAAGATTCGGCGGACGAAAGGAAGAAGCAGTTAGCGGAGGCCGTTCCCTCCGGAAAGCGAGGGTCCGCAGATGCAAGGCCATTCACCTGAAATAACGTTATCAACACTCTGGGACTCTCCTTTAAAAAGGAGAGTCTTTTGCATTTGCTGCAATGAACTTCTTTATAGTAAAAAATATTCCAATATTTGTTATCAACCTTTATAACCTAGTAATAATTTCTGGCAGCGTGTATAATGGTGAAAACGGTTTAAGGAAGCGAGAGGATAGCGATGACGCAGAAGAGAATTGCCTGGGTGACTGACAGTACAGCATATATCACAGAGGAAATGGCCGCACATCCGGATGTCTACGTCCTGCCTCTGTCAATCACGTTTCAGGAAAATACGTACGATGATGGGGTTCAATTAACGACCGATCAGCTTTACGAAAAAATTCGGACCAATAAAGAAGTGCCTAAAACGTCACAGCCTTCCCCAGGAAGGTTTGCAGAGCTGTATGAGTCACTGAAAGGAAAATATGACGCGGCAGTCGCCATTCATATTTCCAGTGAGTTGAGCGGAACGTACTCCAGCTCGGTACAGGGACGCGATTTGGCTGATTTTCCGGTGGAAGTGGTTGATTCACTTTCGATGTCATACGCGATCACGACGCTCATGGAGAAGGGAATGCACCTTGCGGAAGAGGGCGTGGAGCCATCGTTCATCGGAGAGAAACTGCAGGCACTTGCTTCGCATTCAGAAAGCTATATTCTGCTTGGAAGCTTAGAGCAGTTTTACAAAGGAGGCCGCATGTCCGGTGCTTCCTACCTGCTGGGAAATATCCTGAAAATCAAGCCGATCCTGCGTATTACGAATGAAGGAAAGTTTGATTTATTTCAGAAGGTTCGTTCTGAAAAGAAGGCTGTCCGCCGGATGATGGAGCTGCTTGAACAAGCACGGGACCGTGCAAAAATCCGCCAGGTGCAAATTATGCACGGAAATGTACTTCCAAAGGCAGAAGAGCTTCGCAAAAACATTATTAATGCTTTTCCTGATTTGAAAGTAACCGTCGGGGAGATCAGTTCGTCTATTGCCGTACACGCTGGTGAAGGAACGCTCGCCCTGATTTGGAACAACGAAATCGATCGAAACGCATAAGCAGGAAAGAGCCGGACTAGCCTAGTCCGGCTCTTTATCGTTATATGTAATCTCTTTTGAATGGATAAGAAGGGAGGCCTGTTCTCTCGGTGAATGTGCAGGCAGCTGCTTTTCGGAGCGCAGCTTGCCGATGAGGCCGGATTTGCGAATGCGTGCATAGGCTTCCTGCTCTGACAGACCAGTTTCTGCCATCATAAACTGAGCTGTCTGTTTCAAGTACCCGTCTCGCTCATATGCTTCCATTATTGACCTCCCGGCATCAAGTTCCAGCAGATATGATTCCTTTTTCTCTGCAGCCTAAGAATATAGTAAAATAGATCCCAGGTAAAGGAAGGAGAGCTGGCGATGAATGTAGCAGAACTAAGTATTGGACGACCGGAAACGTACCATTGGGCAAAGCGGCCGGTCACGACTGCAATTGTGAAGAAACCGGTAGCAGGACCGATTTACCTGCATATCCAGCAATTTGAGGGAGACGGACAGGCAGATCTTCGGCACCACGGTGGAGAAGATAAAGCCGTCTGTGTATATCCCGCCGTACATTACAGCTGGTGGGAACAGAAGCTTCAACGGAAGCTGCCGCCTGCAGCATTCGGAGAAAATATAACGGTAAGTGAGCTGACCGAGAGTACCGCGCATATCGGTGATGTTTACCAGATCGGAGGAGCGATTGTGCAGCTTTCCCAGCCGCGTCAGCCGTGCTTCAAGCTTGCTTTGCGATACGGTGATACTTCCTTTCCGGTAAAGGTCCGGGAGACAGGGTGGAGCGGCTGGTACTTTCGTGTCCTCAAAGAAGGAATGGTAAAAAAGGGTGACGAGTGGAATCTGCTTGAAAGGCAAAAAAGCACAATGACCGTGATGGAAGCCAATCGGATTATGTACCAGCAGGAGGGCGGGCTTGAGGCGGTGGAAGTTCTAGCGTCCCTTCCAACTCTCGCTGACGTTTGGAAGCAGCAGCTACGCTCCATAATCAGGAAAGCAGAGGGTGATCAGTCAACGTGAACATATTGTATGAAGATAACCACTTAATTGCCGTGGAAAAACCGGTTAACATCCCCGTTCAAGGAGACGAATCTAAGGATACGAGCCTGTTTGATATGGTAAAGGAGGATATAAAAGTCCGCTATCAGAAGCCGGGCGCCGTCTATTTGGGGCTGCTGCACCGGCTTGACCGGCCCGTAGGAGGAGCCATCCTGTTTGCGAAAACGTCAAAAGCTGCGTCTCGCGTATCCGACCTTATCAGACGGCAGCAGATGGATAAAACGTATCTGGCTGTCGTTCGCGGCATCCCGCCTGAACGTGCCGGCACACTGGAGCATTATTTGTGGAAAGACCGGCAGAAAAATGAGGTGTACGTCAGAAAGCCGGGGACAGAAGGCGCAAAGCATGCGCTGCTTACCTACGAAACACTCGCACAGCATAACGGATTGGCGCTCGTGCGGATTCAGCTTCTCACCGGAAGATCACATCAGATCCGTGTTCAATTTGCTGAAACTGGCTGTCCGCTTTACGGTGATCAGAAGTACGGGTCTTCTGTCAACAAGCCGGGCGAACAAATTGCACTCTGGTCTGCACGTATTGGCCTTACGCACCCGGTCAAACGGGAGCCGCTTGAAGTGCTGTCCTCTCCACCTAAAGAATATCCGTGGAATCAGTTTGGGCAAGCTGCGTTTTCCTTTTTAGATTAAACACAAACAAGCAGGGGCACCTTTCAAGGTGCCCCTGTCCAGAGTGTTGATAAGGTCAATTTGTTTACATGTTTATTCGATTGATTGACTTTCCCCTCTGTTTACCGAGCCTGCCGTGGGCTTGCCCTTCAGCTATTTCTCAGGATGATCCCGTACGAAGGGAAGGATGGCGCGGCTTCACTCGGACACAGGCTTCTCATAAGAAGCCTTCAAGACATAGTCCGGCTCCGCTCGCGCTTTTCATGCCGTTCAAGTTCGAACGGCGATGAGGCTTCACTCGGACTCAGGCTTCTCACAAGAAGCCTTCAAGACATGTTCCGGCTCCGCTCGCGCTTTTCATGCCGTTCGCAGATCTGAACGGCACGGCATCTTCAGGCTGCGCAGCTTCCACCGGGACGCCGGACACAAAGGGGAAATGGTTTTGTTTAATGGAGAAAAACGTTCCAATCGCTGGGCGCTGCGGCTTTTTTTGGTGAATACGTTGACGTTCATCCCGATTCGACATCGAAGCGCTGCCTAACGAAAGGTTCTCTCTAGATGGAACAAGCTCGTGTGGATCATCACCAAGGTTTCAATCGGACAGCCAGCTGCTAAATCGGAGGAAACTCGACTCCGAGAGGATCAGAACGAGGCGAAGATCCAGCGCTTCCGACGGAAGAAGGAAGCGGTTAGCTGAGGCCGTTCCCTCCGGAAAGCGAGTGTCCGTAGATGCAGGCAGGTGCAAGGTCATTCACCTGAAATGACTTTATCAAAAGCTTGGGCAGGGGCACCTTTCAAGGTGCCCCTGCCCATATATGACCATTATACGTCGCGCTGAATTCGAGCAACGGTTTCTTCGACTTCAGCACGTGACATTTTTTCACGGCCGTCTTTCAGTGCTTTAAGCGTTTTTTCCGCCAGTGCAAGCGGAATGCGGCAGAAGAGCAGAATCGTTTTAGTGGAAACACCGTTCATGTATTCCCTCCCAAGACGGAGATTGCCTTCCGCGTAATCGAACATATCGTCGATCGTCCACCCATCAGGGATAAAAGAGACGCCGCGCTCCGCATCTTCCTCTACATTACGCAGGATGTTAACGGCCTGCAGCCCGCGTCCATAACCGATAGCGAGATCACGATCCGTTACCGTTCCATCGTGCCACTCCCAAATATCCGACAGCATCACGCCGACAAGGCCAGCGACGTAGTACGTATAATCGTCCAAATCCTCTTTTGTTTGAATGTTCCAGTTGTGTTCAGCCCAGTAAGCCATTCCTCCAGCCATCTCAGCTGTAAACTGCTTCACTTTATGCACGTAGTCAGGCGGACATGTATCCAGCCAGTCTCCGAGACGAAGCGCTACTTCAGGAAGTTCAGCAGCAAAAGGAGCAGTCAGCTCTTCGTATGCCGCAGTTTGAAACTGCTCTTGTTCAAGAAGTGCTTCTGTTTGTTTCAGCAGCGATGCTTTTACTGGGTTGGCAAGAATCTCACTGTCTTCGATCTCGTCGATTGCCCGCATGCAAAGATAGGCAGAAGCCACTGTCTTTTTCAATTCTGGATGAAGAAGCGTAATGGGAATGTAAAATGTTCGGCTTGTATCCTTAAGCATCTTCATCGCTTCTTTTTGCTGCTGCTTTTCCGTCTGCACACTAATTCCTCCTCTATATTCAATCCGCCTCAAGTGCGGTGCTGTCCGAAATTGCTCATCCAGTAGTTCAGTATAACGTATTCCACGCGTTATTTCTAATAATGTCCGTCTGCAGCTTCGCGCCACTGCCGTAAAACATTGCGAACTTCCTCTTCCCGTACAAAGCGGGCGGCCCGCCATTTTTCTCTGCCCTTCACGAAGAGAATGACGGCGGGAGCAGTGAATGCTTCAAACCTTCCCGCAGCTTCCGGAATGTCATCGACAGAAACTGCAAGCGGGCTCAGTCCGGCTTCATCCTCAACCCAGCGCTCAAGCTGCGGTTTGAGCGAGTGACAGACAGAGCAATTTTCCCGGGAAAGGTAAACAAATGTTAGCGGCTCTGCAGTAATAATCTCTTCCACCTCGTGCAAGCTTTCCATCATTCTCATGAAGCACCCTCTCCGATCCAGATTCTTCTGTGCTATATTTTCTCATATCTTCCCGGGTGCCGCTACTGTAAATCCGATCCCATGTTTTGAGAGTATAAAAAAGAGGAACGGTATCATAATAGATTTTGGAAGGAGGGAAGGCTTTATGGCATTCGTCATCACGAGTCCCTGCGAAGGGGAAAAAGCTGGAGAGTGCGTCGATGTTTGTCCGGTGGATTGTATAGAAGAAGGGAAAGAACAATACTACATTGATCCGGATATTTGTATTGACTGTGGTGCATGTGTCGTTGTCTGCCCGGTAGATGCAATTGTTGATGAGCACGAGCTCGAACCAAAAGATGAGGTATACTTGAAGAAAGCAGAAGAATTCTTTCAAGGAAGGTAATGGAGGTGCCGCCGCATGAATCTGGAGATAACAGATGAAGCATTAAAATGGTTTAAAAATGAAGTGGAAGCAGATGAAGGAGACACGATTAAATTCTTCGCAAAGTACGGAGGAGAGAGTCCAATTCAAAGCGGCTTTTCCATAGGTTTTGCTCTTCATGAGACACCGGAATCTGCAGGTGTTAAAAAAGAAAAAGACGGGATTACGTTCTTTGTCGAAGAGAAGGATCTCTGGTATTTTGACGGCTACGACCTGACGGTTGAATTTGATGAAGAGAAGCAGGAGATTCATTACAATTACCATGAAGGCAGCGAGAGTGACTAGATTTCCGTTATGCGTATCACATGTAAAGCGCCGGGACGAATAAAACTCCCGACGCTTTTTTTGATGCATGTCGTTAAAAAAGCAGACGGACCAAAGACCGTCTGCCGATTCATCAGCCGTTTACGACGGAGCCTCCGTTTACATGCAACACTTGGCCTGATACATAAGAGGAGTCATCTGAAGCTAAATAGATGTAGCTTGGAGCCAGCTCTGCCGGATGTCCTGGGCGCCCCATCGGACTGCTTGTACCAAATTCTGCTACTTTATCTTCCGGGAAAGATGCCGGAATGAGCGGAGTCCAGATTGGACCTGGAGCAACACCGTTGACTCGAATCCCTTTCGAAACAAGGTTTTCGGAGAGGGAGCGGGTAAGTGCAACAAGTGCTCCTTTCGTGGCTGCATAGTCCATCAGTACAGGCATTCCCTTATAGGCGACAATGGAGACTGAATTGATGATGGAACTCCCAGGCTCAAGATAGTCCAAAGCTGCTTTTGTCATATGAAAGGTGCCGTATACATTTGTTTTAAACGTACGTTCCATCTGTTCAGTCGAAATATCCCGTAAGTCTTCAGCAAAGTGCTGCTCTGCTGCGTTATTAATCAGGATATCAAGTTTTCCAAACTGATCAATCGTTTGCTTGACAATCTCCTGGCAGTGCGCCTCATTCCCGATGTCGCCATCGATTAATAAACAGCTTGCTCCTTTATCTTCTACTAATGTTTTAGTTGTTTCCGCATCCTCATGTTCATCTTTATAGGAGATCACGACAGTCGCGCCTTCCTTCGCAGCAGCGATAGACACCGCACGGCCAATGCCGCTGTCTCCTCCAGTAATCAGCATCACTTTTCCTTTCAGCTTTTCACTGCCCTTGTAATCAGGATCATCGAAGATTGGCATCGGCTCCATTTCACTGTCTTCGAGACCCGGCTGCCGGTTCTGCCTTTGCTGCGGCTGTCCATCTGTCTGTAGCTTCTTCACTTCTTCATATCTCATAGTAGGGAATGACCTCCATTTTTTACGTTATGCGTATCATTGCCAGTATTTCCATCTTTTAAACGCGTATTCCATTGTTCGGTCTTTCTTTATCTCCTAAAAAAGTCGTTTAACGCAGAAACAATCCGGAAATAGCAGAAGTAACAACGATTTGAAGGAGTGGATTGGATGCGCGAATATTCAGTACGACCTAACAAAGATGCAACTGCCTGGATGGTGAAAATTGAGGATGTTGCACCGGAAACATCATTCGATCAAAAGGACGAAGCAATTGCGCATGCTGAAGAAATGGCGAAAGACAAAGCGCCAAGCCGGCTGCTTATTTATAACAACAAAATGGAAGTTGAAGAAGAGCGTGACTTCAGCTGAAGCTGAATGGGCAGCCGGATATCACTTCCGGCTGCCGTTTTTCGTCAAAAAGCTCCTAAACCATAAATGGAAGGAAGAAGCTCATGCACAAGCATCAGGATTTAACTCCAGAAGAGGTCGACCGCGTGATTGAAATGGCGTGGGAAGACCGGACACCATTTGAAGCGATTGAGCTGCAGGTTGGTCTGAAGGAAAAAGAAGTGGTTAAATTGATGCGCAGGGAAATGAAGCGCTCCTCGTTTACGATGTGGCGCAAACGAGTTTCCGGGAGAAAAACAAAACATAGCAGGAAACGGTCGCCGCGTGTGGAAAGGTTTAAAGCACCGGATCAAAAACGAATCAGTTATTAACGTAAAGGGCCCGGTTAAAAGGGAGGATGAGGCAGTGAAAAAAGAAAATGTACTGGTGTGTATTGCCAACTACCGCAATGCTGCAGCTTTAATTGAGCGAGGCATGACTGAGAAGAAGGCATTTAAAAGCGACTGTATTGTACTCCATGTGTATTCGCCTGAAGAGGGAGAGCCCATGGATAAAATCGAGGAACGGGATCACATTCAGCGGTGGGCAGATGAATACAATGCAACAATGATTTTCCGGCCGCTTCACAAAGGAGAAACCATTGCCGGCATTATTGGAGATACGGCTACACAAT
Source organism: Alkalicoccus luteus (assembly GCF_052061695.1). Taxonomy (NCBI): domain Bacteria; kingdom Bacillati; phylum Bacillota; class Bacilli; order Caryophanales; family Bacillaceae; genus Alkalicoccus; species Alkalicoccus luteus. The sequence continues at coordinate 60,486 of NZ_JBPZEY010000009.1, read as the reverse complement.
ATGACGTAAACCATATTATTATTGGGCAAGCAGTGCAGAGCCGCTGGGATTTGATTGTACATGGTTCGCTCGTCAATGACTTGTTCCACGAACTTGATGAAGTAGATGTGACCATTTACAAAGTGAGTAAATCAAATGTTGCCAAAGAACCGGAATACGATAAGGGAATCAGCGGCTGGGTATACCGGGAGAACGGATCGTTTATATTCTCGCTGGGAGAACCATCCTGCAAATGCTACCAGGGAACATTTTATCAGTTGATCCATACCGATTTTACGACAGGCATTTTAAAGGTTCAGCTGAACGGTGAACCGCACATTCTGCACATTATTTTAGGTGATATTCATCCCCAGCACGAGGAAGAATTAAAAGAGGCATTTAACCAAATGGAAGGGAACGTCTCCTGAGTGTTGTCAGTGTCTTCGGTTTTTTGGTCAGGTGAAGCATCATAAGGAGGCAGCATCGATTCATTCGATGCTGTCTCCTTATTCATTGAGTAAAGCAATTTTCCTTTCTATTAGCCGGAGGACCATACCACCTATTCTGTAAAGACCCATTCAAAGAATTCAGCCTTACAGTTCTTCGTCCGTTCTCGTCAATTCTCCGCCAAGTTCCTGCACCAGCCCATCCAGTATTGATTCTTCATACTCTTCACCAATAGCAATGATTCCTGTAGTTCCTAATTGAATATTCCCAATCGTTCTTTTGAATAGCCCTTCAGTGGTTTTTAATCTTTTTAGATCTTTACTGGTTCCGATCATGCCTCCGGTTAATGTACCGAACAGGATTCCAAAAGGACCTCCCAGTATACCAACTGCCATGCCGATCAATGCTCCTTTGCTTGCTTTATTGGAGCGAGATAAATCAGCAGCATCTTTAAAAGCAAAGGATCCGTTTTCTTCCCTCTCAATGACGACAATCTGGTGTAAATCAACTTGCCCTTCCGCATGATAGTGCTTCAACTGGCTAAATAAATGGTACGCTTTCAGATTGTCATCAAATGACAAAGTAATAATATGATAGTGATCGGTTTTTTTTCCTTGCCATAGAAACCTCCTCCTTTTTTAAAGATAATTTCTGACTACAGCACTAATTGACAATATTTTTAGAATATTCATTTATATTTAATTATATATTATAATTCTTTTATTTGCGAGTATTTCTAGTATGTCATTATTTTCTTAGAGATAGTTAATGCAGATCACGGATAAAATAGGGGCCCTTATAAATAACCATTTCCCCAAACCATCTTGGTATGAGGAAACGGTTGAGCCATTCAATATCCAGAACACGGGTTGAAGAGGATGCCGGAACAGCTATGCGAGGGAGGCATTTATTAAAAGAAGCCACTTCGGTATTAAACAAGGCTGCTGTAACGTTTATGTCTCTTAATATTCCGAATGAGATAGCCTACGAGGGCTCCGGCTGGCACGATTCACAGAAGTACAGCCTTCTGGAAGCGACCTGTATTTTGGTGATCGGTGTTCCGCACAAGTGGCAGCTTTGCTCAGCTCTCGAGAACACCCAGTGCCTATATTCATTCCGCCGGCGGCCGGCCTTTTTCATCTTTTCAGCAAGCGACAAATCGTTTGTGATTCCAGCGTGCCGGTACGACTGCCACATCATCTGTATCACGGCTTCCGCTGCTTTTGTCACTTGTTCCTCGGAACAGTCTGCTGGACGCAGGGAGGGGTGGACGCCTGCCGCAAACAGCACTTCACTCCGCAGATAGTTGCCGATCCCAGCGACAAAGGCCTGGTCGAGAAGAGACGAAGCCCAGCGCCTGTTGCGGAATGTTCTACTGTGGAATCTTTCTTTCAGCATATCGACTGTGACGTCTTCGCTGAACACGTCGGGACCAGCTTTCCGGATGAAAGGATGCTCAGCAACTTCCTCATCCGGAAGCACTTCGATATCAGAAGCGCTGTATAGAAGGGCCGATTTTTTTTCGTTATGGACGGCAAAGCGAAGCTGCCGGTTCGTCTGCGGATAATTGAAGGCGTTGCGAATGACCCATTTTCCGTAAAGCTGATTGTGTGAATAAACGGTGTACCCGTTGTCAAATCGGGTCAGCATCGCTTTCCCTTTCGTATCCACTCCTGTGATAATGGCCCCCCGCAGCACATCTTCGTACCCTTTTAAGTGGTCATGTGCAAAGTAAATATCAGCTGCTTTTTTGTTTTTCACTGCTTTTTCAACACGGTCAGCAGCTTTTCGAATCTCAGGACCTTCAGGCATCCAATCACTCCTTTTACAATGGCGTGTTCATTTCCAGGGAAATAAGACGGCTATGTTCCAAACAGCAGCCTTAAACCTCCAGCGAGCGCTAATATCAGAATCAGCACAGAAAAGAGCTTCTGTGGAATCAGACGGATCAAACGAATTCCGGCCCACGTGCCGAGCAGGATAAAAGGCAGCATAACTGCATTTAACGTCAGGGAAGAGATGGTGATGAGTCCGAGCGAAGCATAAAGCGGCACTTTTATCAGATTAACGGTCAGGAAAAACCAGGCGCCGGTGCCGATGAACGCCTGTTTCTGAAGTCCGGCAGCAAGTAAAAAAATTGCCATAACCGGTCCCGCCGCATTGCCGATCATCGTCGTAAAGCCGGCGAGAGTTCCAATGACGACGAGAAAAAGTTTTGAATAATCTGCTTTTGCGGATGGCGCATTGCGCATATTGCGTACTTGAAGCACGACCATTGCCGTAATGATCAGCCCAAGTGCGATCTCAATAGCACGCCCGCTTTCCATAGAGAATAAGAATAGAAAACCGATGGCCAGCCCGCCGCTTACCCATGGAAGAAGCCGAAAAAGCGTTGGCCAGTCGACGCTTCGCCGATAGTAGACGACCGCAACAAGGTCTGCTGCAATCAGCATCGGAAGGACAATTCCAATTGACTCTCTCGCCGGGAATATCGTCGCCATAACAGCGACGACAAATATCCCGAGCGTTGGCAATGCAGTTTTGGAAATACCGATCAGCAGTGCGCAAACGGCTGTGATGATCAGCAAACCTGTCGGCAGGTCCATAATTGTCCTCCATGTGAATCAGTCTTCAAATGCATCTTGTACATCGTAATAAGAATCTTTTAACCGTTCCTCAGACATCGGTAAGTCCCATGTTTCCCATGTGTAACCGGTATCGAACTGATATAAATCTCCATTCTGTTCAATCGCGATATCGATGGCGTTAATAGCAATACGGTCAGAGAAGCCATCCGCCCACACGTCACCTAAAAATTCACGGCTGCCTGGATCTGTTGCATTTAGCATGAGCCATGGAATTCTTACTTCTGTATATGTTCCGTTTGTTTCAAAATCGTGCAGGGAGCTCCAATTGTCATCATCAGGATCAGCGGAGCCTCTTAATAAAACGCCTGTCTCATCGTATTCAAACGGCAATGTTTTTCCCGTGTCCGGTCTGACCATTTCCTTGTTCAGTGCCAGCCGGATTGGATGGAAGACGTCGGTCAGCGATTTAGACCAGCCGCCCTCTTCGTTTAAAGCCTCCTCTGCATAATCCACATAAAACGGATCATAGTCTCCTGCTACTTCCAGTTTTCCTTGTTCACTGCCCAGCCTCATACGATAATCTGCAGGGAATCCGTTGATATCGACACCTTCATCTTCTCTTATACTGAGGTAAACCGTAAAGTCATCTGCCTCGGCGCCATCAAATTGAAGGTATAAATACGTTTCGTCGTGTTCGGCTGCAACACGCAACTGCTCTGGGGAGGTGCCAAGCTCTGTTCGGCTTATCCAGTCATCTTCTCCGTTGATTCGTATTTTGTACCGGTCAAAGCTCAGCAGTCCAAAATGCTGCTCATTTGTCTGAATGTCTGACCAGTACGGTCTTCTGTCCGGATCGTCGTAATCCATTGTATTCCATGTCCGTTTAAACCATTCATCCTGCCAGGAAAATACGAGTCCTCCCATCAGATCAAACGATTCAATCGTCTCATACAGATGGGCGGTGATTTGGCCTTGCTGCTGTTCAGATATATGTCCTTGATCCCAGCCAAACGGATTGGCATGCGTACGTCCTCTCGATGCAGGAATGCCAAATTCCGCAATCAGCAGCGGGAGCCGGTGTGCTGCTTTTAAATCATGAAGGTATCCGGCGTAGTTGTTTGGCTCACCGGTGTGATCCTCGTACTCCAAATATTGGTCTTCAAGATTTAAAAAGTCCGGATAATATGGATAAACATGATAAGAAGCAAACTGCCCGGCAGCTTCTGCGGGACCTTGCAAGTAAATCGTGTCAGGGTCAACAGAGGCAAGATCTTCCTGCTCCAGCGGCTCTGCCTCATGCGTCAGTTTGTCGGTCGTTACCCAGTTAGTGAAGCTGATCGGTCTGACGGCTTCATACGTTTCGTATTCATAGGCGAGCAGAGTTTCAAAACGCTCTGCAAGCCATATTTCAAATGGGGCAGCATCTTCCGTGTAGACGAAGTCGCCTTCCATGTCAGGTATGTCCGGATAGGTCTCGTCCATGTTTTCCACCATGGACGGATACCACTCGATTCCAATCACCCAGGCACTCACGTAAGGCGAGACATCTGACTCATATACTCCTGAGGCATGACCTGGCACGTGTTCGATAATCGCATTTCCGTGAATGACGTCGACAACGTCTTTCATTTCATCTTCAAAAATAGAAATAATTTCTTCATCAAATGCATCCAGTGTCTCTTCCAATGGTTCCTCATCGATCCAAACACCGTGCATGACATACAGCGGTTCCTCGGCCGATTGATTGTAGGCCGCCAGTTCCTCATAAAAGACAGGAGGATGAATCGTATAGATACGGATTGTATTAGCATTCAACTCTCCGATCTGTTCAAACCAGCGGCGATACTCCGAACGGTTAATCGCCGCTTCGCCAGGAAAATAGCCGGGCTTGCCCATGCCCATGTTCACGCCTTTGACAGGCAGGTGCTGCCATTCCCCATCCTGGTAGACCTCCATATGCTGATCGTTGATTTTAGCGTGATAAACAGCCCCTGAATCTTCAAATCCAGCCGGCAATTCGACAGGAGCTGCTTCCGCTTCATCTGACTCTTCAGCTGAAGTAATGGCGTGTGTAAACAAGTTTTTACCGGTCAGCCAGAAAAATCGATCTTCCGGTTCACCCGGCACAGCTGCGCGGATTCGATCGATGAAAGCAGGATGCTTATAGCGATAAGATAAAGGGGCGGCATCCAGTTCAGAGAAGGTCCCGCTTAAAAAAGTAATGTTCGAACCGCTGCGACGAAACTGCTGTACAGCCGCTGGCGTGACAGGAATAGACGCATCTAGCAGAATAGATGCTTCCGATTCAGTCAGATTCAGGTTGAATGAAGCAGCAAGATGATCACTGCTGTCCGCCTCTACTAACTGAAACCAACCGTTGAAATGAGGAGATTCTTCAACGTCATAGAGCTCCTTTCCTAATTCTGTGAAGTCAAGAAAAGGGCCGTTTCCATCGGACTCTAGCGCCAGAATATCACCTGTACTTTCATGGACAAACACGTATCCGGACCCGCTATAATCCCAATCTTTCTTCTGTTCATAGAATGAAATCAGACTTTCAGGCACGTGTCCATCCGATTTATTTAATGATGACATCCAACGCCCGCTCCAGCCGGACCAGGAAGACTCAGTAAAAGACAGAATATCGCTGCGAACATCGTGTTCAGTTGACCCTGTCAGCACCGCCGATTCTATGATTACATCTGTATCACCGCTTTCAACTGAAGATTTTACTCGCAGCCAGACGTCCTGGGAGAAAGAATCACTGTTTCCATTATCAAGTACGGCGATGAGACCGGCTTCCTGATAGGTGTCTTCTGTAATAGTATTGGTATTTAATTTAGCATGGGGAAAAAGCCAGGCTGCTCCGCCGTCAGCTTCTTTGATTTCAGTAATACCATCTCTTGAAACGACAGCTGCCTGCAAATCAGAGTCAGCAGACAAATACCACCAAATAAAAGGTGCTGCAAAAACTGTTGCAGCCAGAGTCAGTAGTATAACCGTAAAAATTCTCACCTTCTTCGCCACCTTTAGATGTAGGATATAAATACTATATCACAGGAAATTTACTTTGCTATATGACATCATTAGCAAAAATTGTGGGAATCATGGTGAAGAAAAGAGCCTGTTTGATAAAATATAGGAGCTGCTGGTAAATATGGAATGAGATAGTCCTGATTTGTTCACAGAAGAAGGAATCACCGCTCTTTCCGGTATGCTATACTGTATAAAAAAGGGGGCATTCATGATGGCGCTTTCTACATATAAGCAAAACCACGTTCAGGAATACGGGAACGGAACGGAAACGCTGATGCTGGCTCACGGCTTTGGAACCGATCAACAGGTGTGGCAGGAAATGATTCCGCACTTATCAGAATCATTTCATGTGATCACGTTTGATTACACGGGGGCGGGAAAGTCGGATCTTTCTGCTTATGATCCTATCCGGTACAGCAGTGAATCAGGGTATGCGGAGGATATTATTGCGATATTGGATGAAAGAAATCTGACGGGTGTTCACTTTGTTGGTCATTCTGTAAGCGGCATGATCGGTGCTGAAGCTGCGATTGAGCGGCCGGATTTGTTTCAGACGCTTACGATGATTGGACCATCCGCCCACTATTTGAATGATAACTCCTACTACGGCGGGTTCGAGCGGGATGAAATTAATGAGCTGCTGACGCTGATGGAAAGAAACTACAAGGAATGGGCAAAAATGCTCGCACCGGTAGCGATGGGACCATCGAATCCGGATCACCTGACAGCGGAGTTTGAAGAACGTCTGACTCGAAATAATGCGGCCATTACCCGCCAATTTGCAGAGGTGACGTTTCAGATCGATATGCGTGAGCGGATTAGGGAGCTGAACAAGCCGGTATTAATTCTGCAGGGGCAGGAGGATACGATTTCACCGCTTAAGGCTGTTGAATTCATTCATGACCAGCTTACAGACAGTGAACTGGTGCTGCTTGAAGCAACAGGTCACAATCCGCATCTCAGTGCCCCGCAGGAGTTAGTCACGCACATCCTTCGCTTTGTAACTGCGCGAGAGGCAGGGAGCACTGAATGAACCGGCTGTTTGATGATCTTCCGTGCGGACTGCTTGAACTGGATATAGATGGAAATGTCTTAGCGGTGAATAAGACACTGGATACAATGTTAGGCCGTACTGATTCGCCAGGAACCCATGTACATGATCTGTTAACGAGACCATCACGCATTTACTTTCAAACGTATTTTGCCCCGCTTATGATGGTCCACGGGGAAATTGCAGAGATGCACCTGACGTTCAGACACCGTGACGGCTCCTCCATACCTATGTTGGTCAACGCCGTGCGGCAGGACGACCTCGTTCTTTGTGCACTGGTGAAAATGAGTCAGCGGGAAGAATATGAACAGGAGCTAATGCATGCCAAAAAGCAGTCTGAGCAAATTCTGGAAGATAAAGATGCAGCGTTTAGAGAACTGCAGACGGTCATGCGGGAGTATGAAGATAAACGACGTGAACTTATGAATTTAAATAAGAAACTTTCACGTCTGTCGATCACGGATGAATTAACCGGTCTGCCGAACAGGCGGTTTTTGGAGGAGCGTCTTAAATCGCTGCTTCATGCTGCTAATGTGAATTACGTGCCGTTCACTGTCATGCTGATCGACATTGATCACTTCAAGCTGGTAAATGACCAATACGGCCACCATGTAGGCGATGACGTGCTGCGCGAGCTTGGCAGGGAGCTGCAGGCAATCATTCGTGAAGGGGATACTGTCGGGCGTCTGGGAGGAGAAGAATTCCTCGTTCTGTTCAGCTCCGTTAACGCCCTTCAGGCTGAAGCAGCAGGAAATGATATCCGGATGCATATGGAGTCACGAAATTGGGAATCCCGTCCGATTACGGTAAGCGGAGGAATTGCCGAATGGCAGCCTTCTGACTCTGCTGAAACAATGATGCAGCGGGCTGATCACGCGTTGTATGCCGCGAAAAATGGCGGACGCAATCAAGTAGTTGTTTATCAGGATGATATGAAAGATTAACTTCTTCACCATTACGGCAAAACCTCAGCAAAATGGCCCGTTTACCTGTAAACCTAATACAGAGTTCGCAATTTGACAGTCTCTTATGATAGAGACTGTTTTTGTTTTTTTAGCGGGCGTAAGAGTAGCTATAATAGAAAGACAAGGTGTAGCATATGGGTATGTGGAGGTGACGGATGTGACAGAAAACATGATGGACTGGCTGCTGGAACAGGAAGAAACGATTGCAGCGGTTGGTGACAAGCATGATCGGGAAGGGACCTTTCCGGCCGAAACAGCTGAGATGCTGATAAATGCAGGTTATACCGCGTTGACCGTACCCGAGCACGTTGGGGGAGCCGGTTTGAATCTGCCGGACTTTTTAAGGATGCAGCAGCGGCTTGCCCGTGCAGATGGAGCATCCGCTTTATGTATGGGATGGCATAACGGACTGCTTTATCATATGAGACAGTATGATTTGTGGATCGAAGAGCAGCAGCAGTTTCTCATGAAGGAAGCCGTTTCAGGAAAACTATATAACGCAGTTGCTTCCGAGCGGGCTTCCGGAAGTCCTGCAAGAGGAGGCCTGCCGGAAACAACTGCAGAACGGACGAATAAGGGCTGGAAGCTGAACGGCAGCAAAGCCTTTGCCTCTATGGCCCCAGCGCTTGATTACGCGGCCATCACCGCAGATATAGAAGGAGAGGGTCCGGCGCAGTTTCTCGTGCCAATGAAAACAGCAGGTATAACAATCCAGCCTACGTGGGATTCGGTTGCGATGCGAGGCACTGCAAGTCATGATTTACAGCTTGAGAACGTGGAGCTGAGTGAGGAGGCTAAGATTCAGCTGAAGCCTCAGCCTGTGCCGCCGGTCAATGGATGGCTTCTGCACATCCCGGCCTGTTATTTGGGAATTGCAGAGCGTGCATTTCGAACAGCTGCTGAATTCAGTCGCTCTTACTCCCCGAATTCCCTGGATGGGACAATCAGTGAAACAGCACACGTACGGTCAAAGCTTGGGGAAATGGAACTGCTCCTCCGCCAGAGTGAAGCAGTCTTGTACAAGGTAGCGGAGCAGTATGAAGCCTTGCCATTAGAGGAGAGAGGTCTCGTACAGCCGGATCTCTCAGCTGCAAAGTACACGGTGACAAATAACGGCATGCGGATCGTCGATTTGGCAATGCGGGTCGGCGGAGCCGGCAGCCTGTCAGCGCAAAGCACCTTGCAGCGCTGCTACCGGGATATTCGCGCAGGCCTGCATAATCCGCCGATGGATGATATTGTACTTGACCAGCTTGCGGACGAAGCGTTAAAACGCTGGGAGTAAAGTGGGGTTGCGGCGGTCTTCCATCAGCATGAAACCGTTTCCTTGTACGAGTGTTATACAGGGTGTACAATACGAGTAACATCGAAGAAAAGGGTGAACGCTATGCTGCCACATGACAGAAAGCGGCCAAACCCTCCGGCTCCCTCGCAGCTGCAAGAAAAGCGGCGTTATCACGATATTGACCTTCGACGAATGTTCCGGGATGGAGAGATACAAAAGGACAGCGCCGGCTACTATATGTACGAGGTCGAGCTGAATCCAAAAGGCATCCCTCATGATCACCGGAAAGTTTATTTTAACGATACATTTAGCCAGCTGGAGAGCATGATTTTTGGTCGCTACGAAGAAAGCTCTGAAATAACGGAAGCAATCGTCAGAACGAAATCGAAAAAAGAAAAGCTGAGCTGGTTCCGAAAACTGATGCAGCTGGACTATGAATTGATTTTCCTGCATGCTGTTTATGAAGGTGGTTCAGGCTATCCATTCTTATCTATCTATCAGACAAAGCAGATTCTCGAAGAAAAACTTTCTCTTGGCATCGTTGGAGACGTTCTCGCAAAAGCAGAAGCGACGCCGCTTAAGTCTCAGGAACGAATGCAGCAGCTGCTCGGGCGAACGTACACACCCAAACAGCTTGCCACGAACGAAGCTCCTGGTTTTTTTCAGCGCTTTAAGCGCGAGGATGTTTATTTTTACACTATACCGTACGGTGCCAATCGTGAAAAACGGTAAGGGCTCGATCAGTGCATCCGCCGTCAGTCAAACGCCCCTTTAAAGGCAGCCCTGACACGAACGCGTCAGGGCTGTACTCGTTTTTACCGGAGTGCAGAATAAGCTTCAGGGGGCTGCGTTTATGATTGATTGGCGTAGTTTCGTTAAAGTGAGTAACGATTGAGCGGCCTTATTTTTGTTTATTTGTTATAACGGTATTGTAAGTTGGATGAATCGTTTTTGACCATCGTTGAGTGACATTCGCCCTCTGTTGCGTTTCTTTTTACGACGCTGGAGCAGCTGTTGCTCTGCGATAAGTTGCTTTTAGGTCAAAGGATGCAGATGACCACGCTCCATCGCCGGGGTCATCTGCGGCTGACAGGCCCTCTGTATAAATCACAGGATCTACAGCGAAAAAGCCCTGATACAAGCTGACGTATCAGGGCTTTCTTTTATGCAGTTGAATACAGGGCGTAAAGAAAGATTAACCAACTCTTCCTACAAGTTCTCAAAAAAGACACGAAGGACATCGGCTCCTCCAATAAAGGTGCCGAGCGTGCTGCCGATATTCGTAAGGATCACGACGAGCAGCACTCTGGTAACCTTGTTCTGCCAGAAGCCTTTTAACGATTGCACGTCATCTGACAGCACTTCCAAATCACCGACGTTCGGACGGCGGATATATGCCTGGACGAATCCGGAGAACCAGCCTGCAGCCATCAGCGGATTAAGCGAGCTGAGCGGTGCTATGACAAACGCGGTCAAAACGGCAAGCGGATGACCAAAGGCGATAGCAGCTCCAAGAGCAGAGAGGGATCCGTTCCAGAGAAGCCAGCTGATCGTCTGCTCTAAGCCGGCCGCGGGATTATTCAAAAAGGTATAGAGAATCACGGAAATAATGGCAAGCGGGATGGCCCAGCCGATCAATTTAGGAATCGGTGATCTTTTCGGAATTTCAGTCAGTTTAGTTAAATCCTGCTCGTGTTCAATTTCCTTTAAAATACCCGGTATATGGGCAGCGCCGAGCACCGCGACAACTTTTTTACCGGGAGCCTCTTTAATCTTTTGCGCCAAATACTGATCCCGTTCGTCGATCAGCGGTTCTTTCAGACGCGGGAAGGCTTGAGAGAACTCATGCATCGCAGCATTGAGTGTATCCTGCTGTTTCATCCGCTCAAGCTCGGCTTCGGAAATTTTCTCCTGAACGATTACGCTTCCGAAGATCGACGTGATCAGCTTCGCTTTGCCGCCAAAGCGGAGGTTTCCCCAAATACGGGCAAAGGTCGTCTGAATATCGCGGTCAGCAAGGACTAGGTCGGCGCCAATGGATTCAGCAGATTCGATTCCCTGTATCATTTCCTGTCCCGGCTTAATACCGAACTGTTTGGCCATCCGGTTTTGAAAGGATGAGATTGCAAGATTCATGAACAGCAGTGTTGCTTTCTTTTCGCGGATGACCTTAAATATGTCCATGTTTTTCCATCTGTCACTGTCCATGACAGATTGATACCGCTGTTCATCGAGCTCCACGCATACAGAATCAGGCTGTTCCATTTCAATAACGTGCTTCACTTCTTCGGCGCTCGACTTAGAAACGTGAGCAGTGCCGATTAAAATCAGTTCTTTATCGTTCATTGTTAGTCTTGTAATGTTATCTTCGTTCATGCCAGGCCCTCATTTCTTTCGTCTCTTCATCTATATTGAACGAAACGCCCGTGTTTTTCAATGCCGGGACACTTTAAACGTCAGTAGAAGACCGCAAAATGTTGACAATAATCGTACATTTTCACCTAAGTACTGCTGTATGACAGGGAATATGCTATGATGCTCTCAGAATGGGAGGGACTCGTTATGAAAAAGACAGCTGCAGCCGCTTTGCTGCTGCTCGCCGGCGGATGCTCACAGGCGGCAGGGCACGAAGTGGATTCATTTGAACATATACACGGGTTGGAGTTCGACCGAAATCAGACAGACGTGCTGCACGTTTCGACGCATCACGGCGTGAAAACGATCGATGAAAACGGTATTTGGCGTGATCCTGCTGAACACGAGGAACAGCATGATCTGATGGGCTTTACCCTTTTAGAGGATAATACAATGGTATCGAGCGGTCATCCATCTCACGATTCCGACCTGCAGGACCCGATTGGCTTTATCCGCAGCACTGACAGCGGAGCAAGCTGGGAGCAGACTGCGCTTGAAGGCGAGGTCGATTTTCACCTCATGGACGTCAATCGGGGCGACGAGAACCGGCTGTACGGAATCAATGCAGCGGATTCTGCTTTTTATCGCTCGGAAGATGGAGGGCTGGTATGGGATCGTCTTGACGCATCGAACCTTCCGGAACAGTACCCGGATCTGATCAGCCTTGTATCCAATCCGGAAAATCCAGACCATTTACTCATAAGCGGACGCGGAGGCATCTATGCATCGACGGATGCCGGTGATTCCTGGGAAGCAGTGGACCAGGCGCGTGTTATGGTTAGTGCGGCAGCTTCCAGCAGTGGACTTTATGCCTATACGGCTGACGCAGAAGGCGGAAGTCTCATGATGAGTGAAGACTTTGGAGAAAGCTGGAATGACGTTGATCTGACGCTGGATGATGACGTTGTGCTCCATATTGCACCGCATCCTGAAGAGGGTGGGAAGCTCGCTGTCGGCACAGCTGAAGAAGATGTTTATGTGACAGACGATGGAGGACAATCCTGGATTCAGCTGGCCGAACAAGGGCAGCCGGTCGAAAAGTAGCGAATAGTGAAAAAAATGCCAAACGACTTCTTCTGCGTGTTAAACTAAAGCAAAGGGCCGTGCGGGAAGGGATGTGTCATACATGAAATTGTGGCTCAGAAGATTAACAATGATTACACTGTCCATCCTGACTCTCGGTGCCTACGTTCCTGGAGATGAGGAAGACAAAAAAGAAAAGAAGGATTCCGAACAGCCGGATGAGGTTAAGTACGATACGTCCCGTGCATTTGATTCTGTCTCCGACAGTTCCATCATGGAAGAGGAGACCCTCTACTTAACGGCAGAGGAGCAGCTTGAAGACTTAACGTCGCAGGCGAAGGAGCAGATGTATTCCAAACTCGGACCTAAAATATTGAACAAAGTGGAAGACAATATTTTAGAAGAAATTATTCCTAAGATGGAAGATGTCATATCATCTATTTACGAAGAAGATGATATCCCGGTGAAGCTTTCGATTTCCGAGCATCCGTCAAGCGGATATGGCGAAAAGATTTTTCACATTTATGATGAAGAAGCGGAAACAGACGTGGTCCGGTTTCACGTTAGACGTGATATGAAGCCAAAGCAAGGATACTATTTTAACTTTCATTATCATATGAAAGAAGATGATTTTGAAGAACATCATACGATAGCAGATGTTTACTGGGATAAAAATACACCGCCAAAGTGGATGTCCCACTAAGGTGCCTGAGAGGACCGGCCGTTTTATCGGACCGGTCTTTGTGCTGTCGAAATCGTATGCTTATCGTTTATAATGAGAAAAGTAACGATCAATGCATAAAGGAGAACGTTTATGAGTGTCAAAGAGAGGTTAAAAGAGCTCTCCAAAGAATACAAAAAAACAAGAATGTTGCTGATGACGATTTCCGTTCTGATTGGACTTACAATTGTGCTGCAGACCTATTTTATCGTAGCCGTTGTTGATGCCGTTTTTCTTGGCGGAAGCGGACCGGCAGAGGTGATCTGGCTGCTCGCAGGAGCTGCAGCAGCGCTGCTGTTACGTGCTGCGCTTCAATATGTGAATAATCGCACAGGTGAATGGCTCGCTGCGGAAGTGAAGCAGCGTTTTCGCCGGCAGCTGCTGGCGACGTTTAAAAAGCAGCCGCTTCAGCAGGCAGGCACCCGTCAAACAGGCCGAAAAGTAAGTACACTTCTGGATGCAGTCGATGAAATGGATGCTTATTTCAGCAGCTACTACGTGGTGATGATGCAGTCATCTATTGTCCCGCTGATTCTGCTCGGCGCCATTTTTTACATGAACTGGGTATCCGGATTGATCCTGCTCGTCACTGCACCGTTCATACCGCTTGTCATGATTATGATCGGCAAAAGTACACAGGCTAAATCAGACGAACAGCTGGAGAAGCTGCAGGCATTTTCCGGTAAATTTTTAGACGTGCTGCAGGGGCTCGGCACGCTTCGTCTGTTCGGACGGGCGAGACAGCAGGAGCAGGAAGTAGAGGCAAGCAGCATCGGGTACCGGGATGCAACGATGACGGTCTTAAAAGTTGCCTTTCTTTCTTCTCTCATGCTCGAATTTATATCGATGCTCAGCGTTTCGCTCGTTGCACTTGAAGTGGGCTTAAGACTTGTCGTTTATGACCAGCTTTCTTTCTTCACAGCTTTCTTTGTACTGATTCTGGCGCCTGAATTTTTTGCTTCCTTGAAGGAAATGGGAAGCGCTTTTCATACGGGGAGAGGGAGCATGGCAGCAGCGGAACGAGTCTATGCAGAGCTTGATGAAGAAACAGAGGCGGAACGAGAAGGGAAAGCTGTTCTGGAAAAAGCTCCGCAGCTTTCGTTTGAAGCGACTTCATATGCCTATGACGACGGCCGTTTTCAGCTTGGACCTGTAACTGCAGTCCTGCCAGCCGGATCGAGTACAGCCGTCATTGGACGAAGCGGATCCGGCAAAACGACCTTGATGCAGGCCGCATCTGGTCTGCTCGGGACCGAAGGCCACATTACAGCAGACGGTCTGGAACAGAAAGCTTACAGTGAAGCCGGCTGGTTTCAGAAAACAGCCTACATCACCCAGCACCCGTACATGTTTGCAGGGACGCTGCGGGAAAACATTGCGCTTGGAATGGAAACCGCGTCTGAAGAGGAGATTGCAGCTGCAGTGGCGAAGTCGGGACTCACACCGCTCATAGAGGAGCTGCCTGACAAGCTGGATACGGTCATCGGCGACGGAGGACGCGGCTTGTCGGGAGGAGAGAAGCAGCGTGTAGCTCTTGCCCGAGCGTTTATGAAAAAGCCGCACCTGCTCTTTTTTGATGAACCGACAGCAGGACTCGACGTCCGGACAGAGCAAGTGCTGCAAAAAGCGTTGCAAGAGCTCGGTAAACACGCGACCGTAATGACAATCGCGCACCGTCTCCACACAATCCGCGATGCTGATATGATTCTTGTCATGGAACAAGGCCAGGTAGTTGAAGCTGGAACACATGATGCACTCGTAAAAAGTTCAGAGCGCTACAGAACCATGCTGAACCGCCAGGAGGTGGAATTATGAAGCTTATTCGATCATTTGTATTACGTGAGAAGCGTGACGTCTTTTTATCGGTCCTGTTTGGCTTTCTCGCTGGTATGGGGGCAGTGGCCCTGTTTGCAAACAGCGGGTACCTGATTTCCAGAGCAGCAATCGAACCACCGCTATATGTTCTGACGGTGACGATTGCGCTGCTCAAACTATTCAGCTTTACGCGAGGGCTCAGCCGCTACGGAGAAAGGCTGTATTCACACCGGGCGACGTTTACCATGCTGAGCAGCGTTAGAACGCATTTCTTTCGGCAGATTGCACCGCTTGCTCCGCGGATTACGCACCGGTTTCAAAGCGGAGATCTCTTATCCCGGATCGTCGGGGATGTTGAAAGCTTGCAGAACTATTTTCTGCGTGTCTTTTATCCGCCGGTCGTGATGGGTGCTGTGTTTACAGCAACGGTCGCCTTTACGGTGTTTTTTTCACCGGCAGCCGCTGCACTGCTCGTCGGCGGAGTGCTACTGGCAGGATGGATCCTTCCGACTGTTTACCGGAAACGGCAGCAGCGCGCGTCGGCCGGTATTCGTTCTGCTAGAGGCAAGCTGTCAACCGATGCTGCAGAGTTTTTCTACGGCTACCAGGACTTGAAGCTGTTTCAAAAGCTGGACGCGAAAGAGGCCGAGCTGCTTGAAGCGGCGGACAGCTACGTTGGCAAGCAGCGTCAGGCTGCGGGGAGCAGACTGGCGGGGCTTACGTGGAATCAAAGCACGGCGTTTCTTATCTCCTGGCTGATTCTTGTAACCGGTGTTGTCATGACAGCGAATGGAACACTTGATGGGGTCTACTTGGCAATGCTGATGATGATCAGTTTGACCGTATTTGAAAACGCGGTGCCGATGGCCCAGTATCCTTCTTATGCCGAGGAGAGCCGGCAGGCAGCCGGACGTCTGAACGAAGCGATTGAGGAAGAACTGCAGGATCAGCCTGAGCGAAGCGCAGCTGTGCTGCAGCAGGCAGACGTTCCAATCGTGTTTGACTCTGTCAGCTTTACGTATCCGAATGAAGCACGTCCAGTGCTGAAAGACGTTTCCTTTGAGCTTCCGAGTGGTTCACGAACGGCAGTAGTAGGCGCGAGCGGATCAGGAAAATCAACATTAGCACAGCTGATGCTCGGCATTTACCTGCCGGATAAAGGCACTATCCGCTATGGTGAGGCATCCACCTCCAGCTTGGATGAAACGACCATTTGGCCGCATGTCAATGCACAGCTGCAAGAGCAGCATTTCTTTGCCGGAACTGTTCGGGACAATCTATTCAGCAACGGGGCAGATGAAACGGAGTTGCAGCAAGTACTGGAGCGCGTCCGTCTCGGATATTTAAGCTTGGATACCGTGCTGCAGGAACGTGCTGCGAACCTGTCGGGCGGCGAGCGCCGAAGACTCGGTACAGCGAGACTGTTGCTGCGGGAGAAGCCGGTTTGGATTTTGGATGAACCTGCAGCTTCGGTGGATGCAGCTACGGCAGCAGAAGTAGGCATGGAAGTGGAACGGGCCTCAGCCGGCAGTACGCTTTTTGTCATTTCCCATGACTTAAATGGACTGGAAGCGATGGATCAGATTCTTGTCATGGAAGAAGGCAGGCTGGTTGAATCGGGCTCCTATCAGGAGCTCATGCATCAGCGCGGCGTCTTCTACCAAATGAAGCAGGTAGAAGCAGACGTTGTAGCCTGAACGTTCGGATTGACAAAAGGCTCGGGTGCAACTAGACTGGAAATTAAATAGAAGCTCACTGGAGGTGCCCCATATGCAGGGGCTGAGATCGAAGCGGCGCTTTGGGACTCCCGGAACCTGATCCAGTTGATACTGGCGTAGGGAAGTGACGACAAGGGCACGTAATGTGACTGTTGAAGCGCTTTCCTGCATCCAGGGGAGCGCTTTTTGCATGTTGATAAAAGGGGGAAATGGCTTGGACCTTCACGCGGTGAGTACGGGCTTGATGCAGCCTGATCAGTTTTCAGAAGTGATTACACAGCTGAATGGACGTTTTGACGCCGTGCATCTGAGAGAACCATCGTGGACAGCGGAACAAAGCAGCGCCTTTTTTCAATGGTTTTTACAAGAGGCTTTTACGATAAAGCTGATTGTGAATAAGAAGACAACGGGCTGGGAACTGTGGAAAGGAACCATTCACTCCCCGTCTGACAGCACCGTCGAACGCGGTGGAGGGATGTCGATCCACAGCTTGGGAGAGCTTTCGAAGGCAGAGAACGAGCAAGCAGTTTATACGGTCAGCGGACCGGTTCTGCCTCCATTCAGCGCGCCCAAACAGGTGTTGCCGCTTCATGTCCAGCAGCACATTTTAAGCCGTGCGTCGATCCCTGTGATCGGAATCGGAGGTGCTGAACGCTCGACGCTGAAGCAGTTTCACGAGCGAGGGTACGCCGGTGCCTGTTTTTTGTCAGCGGTGATGCTGGCACCGCATCCCGGTGAGGCTGCAGCAGAAATTCGAAAGGAGCGTGATCGTCTATGTATGATCTGATCGTAATTGGTGGAGGAGTCAACGGTATGGCGCCTGCCGTGCACGCCGCGCGAAAAGGGATGAAGACAGTCGTTTTGGAACGGGATAAACCGGGGGCAGGGGCCTCTTCAGCTGCTGCTGGTATGCTTGGTGCTTCGACCGAATGGCTTCCGGATGAGTCCGTCAGATCCTATGCTGAATCGGCACGTGATTATTTGAAGAGCTGGGTCCCGGATTTAGAGAAGCAGACAGGCGTGAAGGCGGGATTATTGAACACAGGAGCATGGAGACTTGCGTATACGGATCAGGGGCAGGAAGAGTTGAGGGCTCATGCGGATAAGGCCGGCCTCACTTGTGTAGATGCTCCGGAATTAGCGGGTGTTCACCAAGCGCTTTCTGGTATTTCATTTCCAAGTGAAGCGCAGGTGGAAGCAACTGCTTACTTGAACACCTTACGTGCAGCGGCGGACGCAGAAGGGGTGAAGGTGATCTATCCTGCTCAGGCAACAAGCATCACGGCGGAAAATACGCTCTGGAGCGTAACGGCTGCCGGAGAAACATACGTCGGACGACACGTACTCTATGCTGGCGGAATAGGCCCCGCACCTTGTCCGGGAATGCCGGAAATGGTTCCGGTAAAAGGAGAATGCCTCCGCTTTAAGCCGGAAGCTCCCATACTGGATACGGTGATTGTTACAGAAACGGTTTATCTCGTGCCGAAAGCCGATGGATCAGTTATTTGCGGTGCGACAGAAACGCCCTATGACACGACACTGCACGTTCACGCTGCGTCCGAAGAATGGCTCCTCAAAGAAGCTGAAAGAATTTGTCCGGAGCTTTCAGGTGGAGCAGTTAAACAAAGGTGGGCTGGCGTGAGGCCGAAAAGTGTTCGCGGAAGACCCGCCATTGGTCGATTAGCTGCCGGTCTTTATGTGAACACCGGCCATTACCGCAATGGAATTTTGTTTTCAGGCTACACGGGAAAGCTGCTGGCAGAAGCGTGCAGCTCTGGACGGGTGCCCGAAGCACTGCAGCCATTCAATCCGGAAGGAGACTAACAGATGAACGTGATCGTAAACGGGAAAACGAAAGAGCTGACAAAAGAGACGGAAACGATAGCTGATGTGCTCGCGTCACTTGAAGTAAACGGAAAGCGCACGGCGGTTGAACAAAACGGAACTATTTTGCGGAGAGACGAGTGGGAAAGCCAGCCGGTTAGAGATGGAGATCAGCTGGAAATCGTACATTTTGTAGGAGGAGGATGACGCATGCTTCAAGTAGGAAACTATCAGCTTCAGTCACGGCTGATGCTCGGAACAGGTAAATACCGCAATACAGAAGAACAGCAAGCGGCAGTAACCGCTTCCGGAACCGAAGTGCTTACGTTCGCAGTGAGGCGCATTGATTTGGAGACGGCAGATCAGGACGTATTTGCCGGCTTGGACCTTGACAAGTATCATATGCTTCCCAATACAGCTGGAGCCTCTACAGCAGAAGAAGCGGTCCGGACAGCAGAACTCGCTCGTGCAGCAGGACTTTGTGACATGGTAAAGGTAGAGGTGATCGGCTGCAGCCGGACGCTGATGCCGGATCCGATTGAAACAATGAAGGCGTCTGAAGCGCTTCTGCAAAAGGGCTTTACCGTGCTCGCCTACACGTCAGATGATATCGTGCTTGCAAAACGTCTGGAAGCCCTTGGGTGCCATGCTGTGATGCCGGCAGCCTCCCCGATCGGCTCCGGACTTGGTATTTTAAATCCGTATAACTTAAAAATAATTACAGAAGAGCTCGACTGTCCTGTTATTGTGGACGCAGGACTGGGCGGGGCAGCTGATGTCTGTTTAGCAATGGAGCTCGGCGCAGACGGAGTGCTGCTCAATTCAGCGGTAGCCGGGGCAGAAGATCCTGCGAAAATGGCAGAAGCTGTCCGACGTGCATGTGAGGCAGGCAGAGCCGGCTTTGAAGCAGGGCGAATCGCAAAAGCATCATCAGCATCAGCAAGCAGTCCTGCTGCAGGAATGAGCCGGAAATCGTGATGGAGCGCTATGCCAGACAAATGCGTGTTCCGGGATTCGGCGGGAGTGCACAGAAGCAGATTCAGGACAGCCACGTGCTGATAGCCGGCGTCGGAGCGCTCGGAAGCAGTATCGCGGAAAGTCTTTGCAGAGCCGGTGTCGGCCGGCTCAGTTTGATTGACCGGGATATAGTGGAGCTCACCAATCTGCAGCGCCAGCAGCTCTATACGGAATGGGATGTGGAACAAAGCCGTCCTAAAGCAGAAGCCGCGCTCGAACGGCTCCAGCAAGTAAACAGCTCGGTTCAGGTAGAGGCGTACACAGCTGAACTTACGCCAGCAGTAGTGGAATCCTTCCAAGACGTTTCCTTGATCATGGACGGTCTTGATAATTTTGAAACGAGGCTGCTGCTTAATGATTTTGCGCTGAAGCATCGCATTCCCCTAATTTACGGCGGCGCTTTGGCCGACCGCTGTATGTCGTATACCGTTCTGCCCGGTGAGGAGGCACCTTGTCTGCGCTGTTTATTCGGTGAAAGCGATCAGGAAACGGAGTCCTGTGAAACGGCAGGTGTGCTCGGACCTGCTGTACAAATTACAGCCGGACTGCAGACAGCAGAAGCATTGAAGCTGCTTTCAGGTCAGCCAGAGAAACGGAGAAACGGCCTGCTTCAGGCGGAGTTGATCGATTTCTCTGTCCGGACGTTCCAAGTAAGCCAGATGAAACAGGAATCCTGCTCCTCATGCGGGAACAGTCCAACTTATCCAGCCTTAAGCCGGATGGAAAATGGGCTCGCGGTCATGACGCTCTGCGGAAGAAACACAGTTCAGGTTCGTCCAGTGGGTCTTTCGTATCAGCTGCGCCGGTCTGTAAGGGAAGCTAAAGCAGTCAGAGAGGTGGGCGCCTTTACTGAGCTGCTGATTAAAGACAGGCGGATGATGGTGTTCGCAGACGGTCGTGCACTCATTCATGGAACTGCTGATAAACAAGAAGCTGAACGATTGTATCATGTCTGCATGGAGCGTCAGACGCTGACGCAGGAAATAGAGTGAGGAAAGCTGCCTAGTCCGCTAAATCCGGACGGGCAGCTTTTTTAATGCTGCAGGTGGAAGATCTGTCTAATAAAGCCGCAAATCAGTCGTATCACGAGAGGACTTCAGGTATGATAGTAAGCAGAGAAAGGACGTGCACACGATGAGAGTGGATGAATACCGCAACATGGATGCAACCGCTTTGGCAGCAGGGCTGAAAAGCGGAGACGTGCGGACAGCAGAGGTGCAGGCCGCTGCTGAAAAGACGATCCAGCAGTGGAATCCGCTGTTGAACGCAATCGTTCGTAGGGTGCAGCCGGACGTGGAGCAGGACGGGCCGTTTGCCGGGGTTCCGTTCGTTGTCAAAGATATTTCCCAGGCAATAAAAGGAGTACGTTTGTCAGCTGGTTCGAAGCTGTTAACTGCTCCAGCTGCAGCAGATTCACATCTGGTGCGGAAGTGGAGGCAGGCAGGGCTGCGTATCATCGGTCAGACTAATACGCCGGAGTTCGGGCTGAAAAACATTACAGAACCAAAAACGTTTGGGGCGACCCGCAATCCGCATGATACGAACAGAAGTCCCGGCGGATCGAGCGGGGGTGCAGCCGCCGCTGTTGCAGCAGGGATGGTTCCCGCTGCTGGTGCGAGTGACGGAGGCGGTTCTATCCGTATTCCAGCCTCGTTTTCGGGGTTGGTCGGTTTAAAGCCGACGCGCGGAAGGACACCCGTAGGACCAGGAGCCGGAAGACAGTGGCAGGGAGCGGCGATCGATTTTGTTTTAACACGAACCGTGCGGGACTGTGCTTCACTGTTGCAAGCTTCACAGACATTTCAGCCGGAAGCCGCTTTTCCTTGGCCAACATTGCCGGAAGCTGCTTTCGCCTTACGGGATCCGGCTAAAAGCATGCGAATCGCTTTCTCGCTTGATTCTCCTGTCGGAACGACCGTCTCATTTGAAGCTCAGGAGTCTGTCCGCCGTGCCGTTTCATTCCTGGAAGAACAAGGTCACGCCGCAGAGGAACAGCAGCCGGACATAGACGGCCGCTCACTGATGAGAAACTATTATACGATGAACGCCGGAGAAATGAGATCGGTGGTTCAGCAGCTGGAGCAGGCTGGGTTATCAGTGGACGGCAGCGGGCTTGAGCTTGAATCGTGGATGCTGCAGGAAGCTGGCCGTTACGTAGATGCGGCAGCTTATTCAAACAGCCTTAAAAGCTGGGATGAGACCGCAGCCCGAATGCAGGATTTTCACGATACGTTTGATTTGTACATAACGCCGGCGACTGCTTCGCGCGCACCATTAACAGGTGAGCTCACGAAAACAACGGAAGAAGAAGAACGTATGCGGGAACGGATGCTTCACGGGGGCGACAGGTTGGAGCTCATTGAAGAAATGTTTGAGCCTAGCTTGTGCTACACGCCTTTTACGCAGCTGGCGAACTTGAGCGGACAGCCTGCTATATCCATTCCGGCAGGATCTGACAGAGGCATGCCGCTGGGCATCCAGGTGATGGCGGCAAAAGGTCGTGAGGACCTGCTGCTTCAAACAGCATCCTTATTTGAGCGTTCATTTTTGTGGACACAATCTCTGCCCGCACGACCAGGCAATAAATGATCCAAACCGGTATTTTTTTCGTTTTATAGGCAGAGGTGCTGTTTCTGCCGGAAGGAGGGTGAAATGGGAAATCAGGAAGATGCGGCTCTTTATGAAAGACTCAAAAAGAAGGATAAGCAGGCTATGGAAGAGTTATATGACAAATATGCAAAGCTGCTGTTCTCATTTGCTTATAAGATGGTTCAGGATAGAAGCGCCGCTGAAGAAATCGTGCAGGAAGTCATGATTAAGCTATGGCGCGGCAAAGGCGTGTATCACACGGACAAGGGGAGGTTTTCCTCCTGGCTGCTTACCGTGACGCGTAATACGGCGATTGATTATATACGCAAGCATACACGGACTGCCGCTGAAGAAATGCATACGGAAGCAGAAACAGCAGATGCGGGGCCGGGCGTCGATGACCTGGTCGAATGGAAACAAAGGCGGGAAACGATTAAAGAAGCCATGAAAAAACTGAAAAGTGAACAGCGGGTGATCATTGAGCTGTTTTACTTTAAAGGCTATTCACACAAGCGAATTGCGGAATCGGCAGGGATTCCGCTTGGAACAGTGAAAGGACGTATCAGACTGGCGCTAAAACATTTGAAACAGGAGCTTTATGAGGAGAGGGGGGATTGGCAGTGAGCAGCACAGAATGTCATCAGCTGATTGATTACTTCAACAGAGAAATGAATGAGCAGGAGCGCCGCGATTTTGAGCAGCATCTGGAGACCTGCGCATCATGCAGAGAAGAGCTTCAGGAATGGGAAGAATTAGCCGGAGAGCTTCCGTTCATGAGTGCAGCTGCCGAACCGCCGGAGGGAATGAAAGATCGAATTCTTGGGACGGTTTTTGAAGAAGAAACGAAGGAAGAAATGCCTCCGCCAGGAAAACAGCCGGCGGAATTAGAAGAAAAAATGAAGAAGAAGCGTGGAATCCCCGTATGGGCACTGGGATTAACAGCGGCTGCGCTTCTCCTTTCTGTATCCGGAAATATATTTCAAGCGAATGACCGGCAGCAGCTTGCCGAAGAGACCTCCCTATTAGAAGAAGAGCGGCAGGAACTCGTCTTTGAGCGTGATCTGCTTGAAGCGGATTACGAGGAACTGGCTGCACAGTTGGAGGAGCAAGACGGGGTATCGGATGTGCTGCTTGCTTCGGCTCTGAGCCCAGCTGGCGAGGGCTTTCAGGGAGAAGGATCAGCCACGATCATTTCAGAGAACGGACATATTGATTTAGTTATTCAAGTGTCCAATATGCCGCAGCTGGAAGGCACCGAAGCGTTTCAGGCCTGGGTAATCGAAGGAGAAACGCCGGTTCCGGCAGGCAGTTTTACGATTGACGAGAACGGGAACGGAGCTGTAACCTACAGACTGACGGATATGGAGGATACGCAGATTGATCAAATTGCGATCAGTCTGGAGCCGCAGCCAAACAGTCTGCAGCCGGAAGGAGAAATCCTGCTCGCTTCCCAATAAACTGTAACTAAAGGAGGGAGAGCACCATGTATCTGCCCGTATTTTTAATCCTTACAGCAGTGATCCTGCTTCTGATCGCTGGCGTATCCTGGCTCCTCTACAGAGCCAGACTGAACAGGCAGGTAGATGCAAAAGATCTTCTCAAAATCAAAAAACACCGCAGTCGGGAAGGGCCTTCCTGATCGAAAGAACCGCATTCACTGCGGTTTTTTCTTTATTTAGAGGCAGATACGAACAACTTCCCGGATAAGTGCTCCGCTTTCATCAACGTCTGGCCCTGCAGCGGCCTCATTTTAGAAAGTGCTTAGAAACATGCTGGTTTCCGGATCAGGAAGGGAGCTCCTGTACGTTTTACAGCTTAAAGAGCCGGCGATCCAATTTATCAGGATCACCGGCTCTATTCGTCGTTTCTTTTTCTGATCAGCAGAACGTGTCCTTCGACTTCGGCACGGAAAGACCGAATAACGGCCTTAAATAGAGCGCCAGGAAAGTACCTGCGAGCGCCATCACTGCCCAAATATAGCCGTGCAGGCTGAATGAGGCAATACCACCGAAGTAGGCACCGATGTTGCAGCCAAACGCAAGCCGGGCGCCGTAGCCCATCATCAGACCGCCTATGACGGCGGCGGCAACATTCCCTGGTTTGATGCCGGTGAAGCGGAACAGTCCGCCTGCAGCCGACGCCATAAATGCGCCTAAAATAACGCCGAAATTAAGCACTGTTGTTGTATCTGCAAAGATTGAAGCTTCAAGTGCCGCCGCATTCTCGCCCTGCCAGAAATCCCAGGCTGACACATTGATCCCTATTAATTCAGCTGCCTGTGAACCCCATAGAGCAAAGGCAAACGTCACGCCCCATGGCTCACCTCGAGTCATCAGTGTAAGTGCATTTAATACAGCCAGAGCAATAGCGGCAGCGAAAAGAGGCCAGGAACCGCGGAACACGCGCTTCCATCCGGAAGTTGTTGGTACAGGCGCCATCTTTGGAGCTTTTCGCTTCCGCTCTACTACGAGCGTGATCCATGCAATAAGGCCAAACAGGGCGATCGACACCAGCCACGCCCCGCCATATCCCAGACCGGTTGTTTCGGCCAGAGAGATAGCCTGGCCGTTTGGCATATCATCTGTCCAGAATGGCAGGTGGGCCGCGCCAATAACGGACCCGATAATAAAGAACAGCAGCGTAATAAACATGACGGTCCGCCCGCCGCCTACAGCAAAGAGTGTGCCGGATGCGCACCCGCCACCCAGCTGCATACCGATTCCGAACAAAAAAGAGCCAACAATTAAGCTCGTACCGATCGGGAAGACGTACCCGCTGACGCCAGTGCCGAAAAAGGAAAATCCGAAGGCGAGAATCGGCGCAAACAAGGTTACCGCCACTGCCAGCATAACCATATGGGAGCGAATGGCCTGACCGTTTCCGACCGACATAAATCGTCGGAACGCCGAGGTGAATCCAAACCTGGCATGGAAAAGCGTATAGCCTAGCAATAGCCCAATTAACAGCAGAATCGGGTGCATAGCTTCCTGAGTCTGCAGTAAATAAATCAGCAGCACTGCCGTTACAGCTAATGCCCCGTATATGAGTTTCATTTGGGGAGGGTTCAGTGCGTTGGAATCTCGCTTCTCCACGTCCTCCTGTGCACCAGTTGCATGCACGTATGTTGTCGATGCCATCACTAATCCTCCTATTCATAGTCAAATTATCAGGATTACCAAGCTATTCTAGCCTGCAGGGTGTGATTTGTCAAAAGGAGTGTTTTGGCAAAAGCAGCAGGGTATATGGAAGAAGAAAGCAATTGCAGAAAGGATGGGAGAATATGAAGCAGGTATACAAGGTAGAAACACCGCAGCTGGAACGCATTCCTTATAACCAGCTGACAGCAGGAAACAAAACGGTCATCGTATTTGTCCGCCATCTTGGCTGACCAATCTGTCAGCGTCATCTTGCGCAGTTGCGCAGGAATTATCATGAAATTGAACAAAAAGGAGCCGATCTGAAAATTATCGTGCCTTCTTCCGGCAGGTTGATAAAACGATTCCTGAAAGAATTTGGCCCTTATCCGTTTCCATTTTACGGAGATCGGGACAGGAGCCTATATAAAGCAATGGGTCATATCACCATGAATAAAGCGAAGCTTCTTCTTATGGCAGCGCTCGCTGCTGCCGCAGGAAAAATCGATTCCTTTCTGCCGCGTGATAAAGCGCAGCGGGCTGTTGCGCTATACTCCATGAAAACGCAGGATGTCTATCTTCAGGGCGGGACGTGGATCTACTCAGAGTCAGGGGCGCTGGAATGGTACCATCTCGACAAAAGCCCGGATGACCACGCCTCTATTGAACAGATTTTAAATGAGCTTGCATAAGCGGCAGCGTTTCAATCCCGCTGCGGCGGGTATAGAAGATTAACGCTGATAGAGGACGGAGGTGCCTGATATGGACAAGCAGATTGTTGCTGTAATGAAGTCACTCGATCAAAAGGATGCCGTGATCCGGGAGCTGGAATTAAAAGGCGTCGAACACGATCACATCCAGTTTATTCATAAAGACGACGAGGAAGCCCGTCACTTTGAAAAAGAGTTTGAGCAGGGAAATTACGTCGTGCTCGTTGAAGTTGAAAAAGAGATCGGCCGTATTCCAGTTGAAGAAGAAGAAACGCTGGATGAACACCGGACACCAAAAGGCCATCACCACATGCCGCATCATCAGATGAAGCAAGGATTTTAAGCCGCTGCATGAATCTGCAAGCTGAACACCCTGCTGTCCTGACAAACAAACGGAGCTGATTAGGGAAGACGAACCTGGGACCATGACATGCCGTCATGGTCTTTTTACGTCTAAGATGTGCGATTTAACATGCACCAGTCCTGCATGGTGTGAGAAGCGATATTTTAGATCATTCATGCTAAAATGGAACGTGGATACTTACAGACCCGTACTCGTATGAAGGAGGATGGCAGGTCATGATGAAACGTAAACAGGAGCGCTCTCTTGTAGAGCAGCCTCAAATAGAAA
Organism: Alkalicoccus luteus; assembly: GCF_052061695.1. Taxonomy (NCBI): domain Bacteria; kingdom Bacillati; phylum Bacillota; class Bacilli; order Caryophanales; family Bacillaceae; genus Alkalicoccus; species Alkalicoccus luteus. The sequence continues at coordinate 33,538 of NZ_JBPZEY010000009.1, read as the reverse complement.
AGCTGATTCAAAATGTCGAGAAAGTAGTAGTTGGAAAACGGGCGGAGATCGAGCTCAGCCTCATTGCGATCTTAAGCGGCGGACACGTGCTGCTGGAGGACGTTCCGGGTGTAGGAAAAACGATGATGGTTCGTGCGATTGCAAAATCGCTGGGAGCGGAATTTAAGCGGATTCAGTTTACGCCGGATTTGCTCCCGTCTGATGTCACCGGTGTGTCTATTTTTAATCAGAAGACACTGGAATTTCAATTCCGGCCGGGGCCGGTGATGGCCAATATCGTTCTGGCAGATGAGATTAACCGGACATCACCTAAAACACAGGCGGCTCTCCTTGAGGCACTGGAAGAGGGCAGCGTGACGACGGACGGGGAAACGAGAGAACTCGAGCAGCCGTTTTTTGTAATGGCGACACAAAATCCGTTCGAATACGGCGGCACGTATCCACTCCCGGAAGCTCAGCTGGACCGTTTTTTATTTAAATTCCGCATCGGTTATCCGACAAAAGCGGAGGAAATGGAAGTGCTGACGCGTGTCGAAAGGGAGCATCCGATTGAGACGCTGGAGAGCGTCATGACGCTTAACGAACTTCTGGACCTGCAGAAGCAGGCGAAAGAAGTGTATGTGCAGGACAACGTCAAAGAATACATTATCAGCATCACCTCGGCGACGAGACAGCATCACGCCGTGTATCTCGGTGGAAGTCCACGGGCTTCCATCGCGATCATGAAAGCGGCTCAGGCATACGCGCTGCTGCAAAACCGTGATTATGTCATTCCGGATGATGTAAAATACCTCGCACCGTTTGCACTTGAGCACCGGGTTCTGCTCAGCTCAGACGCAAAGCTGTCTGAAACGACCCCTTCCAAAATAGTAAAGGAAGTTATTGAGCAGGTTCGCGTACCGGCAGGGAACGAGCAGGCGCAATGAAGCACATTTGGTTTTGGACGAAACGGATTTTAAAAGGAACGGCTGCTATCGCGGTGGCAGCCGGTCTTTTCAGCTATGCGATGTTTCAAGGGAATTTTGTCAGCTGGTTTCTATTTTACAGCGTGATGACGCTGTTTATTCTTATGGTGCTGTACGCGCTGATCCCGCTTGGAAGCTTTCGAGTCAAGCGTCATACCGGGGAGGGTGCCATGCCCGCTGGTACCGAGCTCCGAACGGAAATTGAAATTGAGCGGAGCTGGCCGTTTCCATTTTTATACTTAGCAGTAGAAGATATTGCAGAGGATGCCTTAACCAAGCAGCTTCCGTATCAGGCTTCTAAAATGATTTTTTATCCTACTTTGCAAAAGCGGCTTACTTACAGCTACACCATTCCGGAGCTGAAGCGCGGGAAGTACTATTCTTATGGAGTGAAGCTTTCCACGAGTGATTTGTTTGGTTTCTTCCATAAAGAGACATTTGCCTCGATTCCGGGAGAGCTGCTCGTGTACCCGAACTATTTCGACATCGACCAATGGGAAGCATATGAAAAACATGATATTGAAACGTCATTGACGATGCAGGATTTTATCGAGGACCGCACTTCTATTGCCGGAGCAAGAGAATATGTGCCCGGAGACAAACTGACAAGTCTGGACTGGAAAGCAACAGCAAGGGCGTCAAAGCTGATGACGAAAGAGTTCGAAGAATACATTGGACAAAACTTTCTCGTCGCTTTCAACAACCGCGTTCCGGATTCAAGCTTTGCTGTTTCAGATGCCTATGAGAAAGCGATTGAGCTGGTTACATCCATCATTATGTACGCCTACCGGGAACAGCTGCATATTGGCTTATGGTCGATCGGTGACGATTTGAAACGATTTCCGGTCGGGCTCGCTTCAGATCAGCAGAAAGAGATGATTTCGTACTTGGCGCAGACGTCACCTTCTGCCCAAGGATCATTCGGTGCTTCGTTTCTTCCGTTTGAAGATGACATACCGGATGGCGTCACGCTGATCCTGGTGACAGTCGAGCTGACAGATGACGTTATGAATCGATGCAGGATACTTCTTTCACGAGGCGTGCGCGTCTTTGCTGCCTTACTGGACAAAAACAAACAGGTGGATGCCTGGGAATACCGGAGATTGAAGGAGCTGCGTGATGCAGGGGCGGATGCCTACCTTCTTTCAGACGGCCGTTGGTCCCGGGAAAGTATGAGCGGAGAAGGGTGATTCAGTGAAGCAGATGCAGACTAAAACAAAAACATCCATCACTCATTTGTTTATTTATGCGCTGACATTCCTGCTCGTGTGGGAGTGGCTGCGGCCGATTCCGGTAATCACAGCGACTGGGCAAATGGAAGTATTTATTTGGTTTACCTTGTTCAGCGCCGTGCTCGTCTACTTCCGAATGCCGGCATTCATCACCGCTCCGCTTGTTTTTGGAGGAAGCTTATTCGGGCTGCACCTGATTTTTGGAGAAGGAAGCTTTTTATCCAGAGAGGGCGGCGGGGCAACGATCCAGCAGTTTGCAGGTGAGCTGACAGTGAATGTGTCCGCCATTCTTTCCGGCAATTTTGCTGATCTAAGCGATTTTTTCCGGACGTTTCTCTTGTTTATGCTGCTCGCCTTGATCAGCTACCTGCTGTATTTCTGGGTGCTGCATACCAGGAAGGTTTTTTTCTTTTTGTTCAGCACCATCGTCTATATAACGATCCTGGATACATTTACGGTCGTAGACGCTTCACAGGCAATTGTAAGGGTCGTCGTCATCGGATTCTTTATTTTAACGCTGCTTCATATGTTAAATGTGCAGGATGAAGAGCGTGCGATCGGACGGAGAAGGGGCACCTTTATTTCTCCAGCCTGGATGTATACGCTGATTATAGTCGTCAGTACGGCGGTTGCTGCGGGCTTTTTGCTTCCGAAACCGGAGCCGCAGTGGGCAGATCCGGTACCGGCTCTTGAGCGGTTTGCAGGTGTGGAAGGGCTGACGGGAGGCGGAAGCGGAAGCGGAAGCGGCAGTGTCCGCAGAGTCGGCTATGGTGAAAACGACGAACGGCTCGGCGGCGGTTTCGTACAGGATGACGGACCTGTCTTTCAAGCGGTAACCGACCGTGAATCTTACTGGCGCGGAGAATCAAAGGCTACGTATACGGGTCAGGGATGGGAGTCAGAGCCTGGCTATGTGGAATCAGAGCTGGTGTTTGGCGACGGTATTGATTACCGGATGTTCCAGGAGGCTGCCGGCATTGAAGAAGCTGAGGTGGAGATTGAAATGGCAGAAGAAGCTGACTTCAGCCTGCTGTTTTATCCCGGTCAGCTTCAGGATGTGCTCGACGTGCAGGGAGAAACGGACGATGGCAGCTTCGGTCTCAGCGAGCTTCAGTTTTATACGGACGTGGCAAATGGTCGTTTCCAGGCCCGGACAACTACGGATGAAACGGTTCGCTTTGACAGCTATACGCTTGCATTTGAAGATGCCGTTTTTCCGGTTGAGGCCCTGAGAGGGGCGCCGGACGAAGATCCTGAAGAAATTACCGAACGCTATTTGCAGCTTCCGGACGAACTTCCGGAGCGGGTCGGAGAGCTTGCTGCCGATATCGCGTCGGAGTATGACAACCGCTATGATACTGCAGTTGCAGTTGAACAGTATTTTAACCAGAACGATTTTGAGTATCAGACAACCGATGTCCCTGTTCCGGAAGAGGGACAGGACTATGTAGATCAGTTCCTGTTTGAGACACAGGTCGGCTACTGTGACAATTATTCAACGTCTATGGTCGTTATGCTGCGGACGCTTGATATTCCGGCACGCTGGGTAAAAGGTTTCACGTCCGGAGAAGAAGTGGAAGAGCTGGAAGACGGGCGCAGCGTCTATGAAGTAGCAAACTCGAACGCACATTCTTGGGTGGAAGTGTATTTTCCGGAAGTCGGCTGGGTGCCGTTCGAACCAACACAGGGCTTTACAAACTATGCTGATTTTGAAGAGGAATCGGTGGATGTCGATATCGACACGGACCTCCCGGATCAGGAAGCGCCGGATCCGGAAATTCCGGAGCCGGACGGCGACTTTGATGAGCTGCTGGAAGAAGGGGCAGACGGTGGTCCGTCCGGTGACGAGCTGGATGACTCCGGAGAAGAAGGAGCGCCGGTGTTCTCACTGAAAAGTCTGTTGATTTCCATCCCGATGCTTATCGTCGTGATGGTGCTCTACCAAAAGCAGAACGTGCTGCAAAATTATTATTTCATGTTCCGCTACCGGTTCTTCGGCAGTGACAAATCGTTTGAGCATGCATACGAGCGGCTTTTATGGATGCTGCAAACGGAAGGGCTTCCGCGAAGGGGCGGGGAAACGCTGCGTGAATATGCGAAGCGGGTAGACATGGCTCTAAGCTCGCAGGCGATGATGAAGCTCACGAATTCCTACGAACGAATTTACTATGGAGGCAGAACACCTGAAGGAGAATGGCAGCGCCGCCGCCGGGACTGGGAGGAAATTATGCGCTCCCTGCGCGCTTGACCTGCCTTTCTGCTGCTGATACAATGATGCAGTATTTAACTGAAGAACGGTGCCTCATATATCCTCGGGAATACGGCCTGAGAGTCTCTACCGGACTACCTTAAATGGTCCGACTATGAAGGCAGATTTTTTCTGGTCTATGCCGGGAGTCTGCCTTCGTATTTTTTTATGCGGAGACAGCTCCCGGTTTTTTCAGGATGACGGGGCGTAAAGGCCCGTTCGCCGTCTGCAGGCGGTATTGAAACGCTCTGAGAGGGCGATACTGTTAGATTGGAGAGGGGAAAGCAATGGAAATTAACGAACGTATTCTTGTGCTCGACTTTGGAGGCCAGTACAATCAGCTGATTGCGCGCCGGATCCGTGACCTCGGTGTGTTCAGTGAGCTTGTCAGCAGCAAGCTGACAGCAGAGGAAATAAAGGACATGAACCCTTCCGGCATTATTTTTTCCGGGGGACCGGGAAGTGTCTATGCAGAGGGCGCGCCGCAGTGTGACCCGGATATTTTTAATCTGGATGTGCCAGTTCTCGGTATTTGCTACGGCATGCAGCTGATGACCCATCACTTCAGCGGTGCCGTAGCAGCAGCAAACCACCGCGAGTATGGTAAAGCGACCATTGACGTACAGCGCGATGCAGGTCTGTTTACAGGACTGCCGCAGCAGCAGACGGTATGGATGAGCCACGGTGATCTTGTACAGGCTCCGCCTGAAGGCTTTACGGTTGACGCGACGAATGTATCCTGCCCAGTGGCAGCGATGAGTAATGAAGAGAAAAAGCTGTACGGCGTACAGTTTCATCCGGAAGTTCGCAATTCAGAGTACGGCAACGACATGCTTCATAACTTCGTCTACACTATTTGCGGATGTGAAGGTAACTGGTCGATGGAAAGCTACATTGATATGGAAGTAGAGAAAATCCGAGAGAGTGTAGGAGACAAAAAAGTACTTTGTGCGCTTAGCGGCGGCGTAGACTCTTCCGTAGTCGCAGCACTTGTGCATAAAGCAATCGGCGACCAGCTCATCTGTATGTTTATTGATCACGGTCTGCTCCGTAAAGGAGAAGCAGACAGCGTGATGAAAACATTCGGAGAAGGATTCGACATGAACCTGATGAAAATTGATGCCCAGGACCGCTTCCTTGGCAAGCTGGAAGGTGTCAGCGATCCGGAACAAAAGCGTAAAATTATCGGCAATCAGTTCATCTACGTGTTTGAAGAAGAAGCTGGCAAGCTGGAAGACGTTGATTTTCTCGCTCAGGGAACGCTTTATACCGATATCATTGAAAGCGGAACAGATACGGCTCAGACGATCAAATCCCATCATAACGTCGGCGGTCTGCCGGAAGATATGAAATTTGATCTGATTGAGCCGCTGAATACGCTGTTTAAAGATGAGGTGCGTAAAGTCGGCACCGAACTTGGTCTGCCGGAAGAAATCGTTTGGAGACAGCCGTTCCCAGGTCCAGGACTTGGTATTCGTGTTCTCGGTGAAATTACAGAGGAAAAGCTTGAGATTGTTCGGGAATCAGACTTTATTCTGCGCGACGAAATTAAAAAAGCGGGACTGGACCGTGAAATCTGGCAATATTTCACTGCCCTGCCGGATATGCGCAGTGTTGGCGTCATGGGGGATGAGCGCACCTATGACTACACGGTCGGCGTACGTGCAGTTACCTCTATTGACGGAATGACATCAGACTGGGCACGGATCCCATACGATGTTCTGGAGAAAATATCGGTTCGAATAGTCAATGAAGTGAAGCACGTCAACCGCGTCGTTTACGATATCACCTCTAAGCCGCCGTCGACCATCGAGTGGGAGTAAAAGAACGAAAATAGATCTCTATTCACAATTTAATATTCGGATACAGCGTTGACACGCTGCTGGCACCCTGCTAAAATAAGCCGTGTTGTGATTAAAAGTCGAATGTTCGTATAATCTCGGGAATATGGCCCGAAAGTTTCTACCAGACTGCCTGAAACGGTCTGACTACGGACGGATACTTTGCAGACCGGCACGTGTCAGGTGCGGGATCTGTGCAGTTTCTATCCGAATTCCTTTTCAGGCATGCCGTTTTTTGGCATGCCTTTTCTTTATTCAATGAGAGGACCATCGTTCGCTGAAAAGAGGACGGCCGCTTGGACCGCTGTGCAAGAAGCATCTGACGGAAGCTGCAGCGGGGCCGCAGGTCGTGTTGAACAACAGCTGGCAATCACACAGATCATTGTTGGAGGGACTGCATGTTATGAACCGCTATTTTCAATTTGATGAACTCGGCACGACGTATTCGAGAGAATTTCTTGGAGGCCTGACGACGTTTCTCGCCATGGCCTATATTTTATTCGTCAATCCATCGGTGCTGGCACCGACGGGAATGGACGAAGGGGCAGTATACGTGGCAACAGCGCTTGCTGCCGCTATCGGAACGATTATTATGGGGCTTATTGCAAAATACCCCATTGCGCTGGCACCTGGAATGGGGCTGAACGCCTTCTTTACATACTCTGTCGTCATCGGCATGGGAATTCCTTGGGAGACTGCGCTCCTCGGGGTGTTTATTTCAGGTATTATTTTCATCATCATCACGGTTGTCGGAATTCGGGAATTGATCATCAATGCGATTCCAGCTGAGCTGAAATTTGCAGCAGGTGCCGGGATCGGGCTGTTTATCGCCTTTATTGGATTGCAGAACGCTGAGATTGTTGTGATGTCTGAAGCAACACTTGTGGAAATCGGCAATCTTGGCGCGCCATCCACCTTGCTTGCTGTAGCAGGTATCGTGATCACCGTTATTTTTATGAGTCTGGGGCTGCGCGGCGGTATTTTTTACGGACTTGTGGCTACCGCCGTACTCGGAGTGCTCACGGGTGTTATTCCGATGCCGGGTGCAATCGTTGGTTCGGTTCCAAGCCTTGCGCCTACGTTTGGTGCTGCATTTACACCGTTTGCAGAAATGTCGCTCGGTGAGATCTTTACCGTACAGCTGATGATTGTTATTTTGACGTTTTTGTTTGTCGATTTCTTCGATACAGCCGGTACGCTGTATGCCGTGGCAAATCAGGCAGGTTTTACAAAGGACAACAAGCTGCCGAGAGCGCAGCGTGCGTTGTTGGCAGATGCTTCTGCAACGTCTGTCGGGGCCGTGCTCGGTACATCAACAACGACGGCATATATTGAATCCACGTCCGGTATCGCTGCTGGAGCAAGAACTGGATTTGCCTCCCTCGTTACAGGCGGTCTGTTTCTGATTGCACTGCTGTTCTCGCCGTTGCTCGCTGTTATCACGGAATCTGTTACAGCGCCTGCACTGATTGTTGTCGGTGTTCTCATGGCAGGAGCGATTGCCAACATTGATTGGAAGAAGTTCGAGATTGCTGTGCCGGCTTTCTTCACGATGATCGCGATGCCGCTGACGTACAGCATCGCGACTGGAATCGCCCTCGGTTTTATTATGTATCCGATCACGATGATCTGTTCAGGACGGGCAAAGGAAGTTCATCCGATTATGTATGTACTCTTCTTCGTCTTCATTGCTTACTTTGTTTATCTCGGTGAATAACCTTGCAGCTTAAAGAAGCCGTATTCCTGTGATAAACTGACAGAAGAAGACGTGCTCAAGGAAGGGTAGGAATCGATGGCAAAGAAAAAGTTTTATGTAGAAACGAATGAAACGATTGATGATTGTCTTCGGCGCATGGAAGAAGAAGGCTATACGCCGGTCCGGCGCATGGAAGAACCGGTATTAAAAGAAAAAGGAAGCGGCGTGGAAGTAGCCTATCAGCGTATCGTCTTTGAAGGCAGACGCGGATCGTGACTGATTTTTCTAATGAAAAGAAGCAGAAATCCCTTGCTCCGGGGTTTCTGCTTTTTTTCAGCCCGTTTATCATGCGTTTCTTCTGTGCGTATTTCTCCTTCTTGCTGATCCTTCTTAAGAAGGCAGGACAGTGTACCAAATAAAAAGCGGTAAAATGCCGTTTTCCAGGCAAGAATGAAAATACGAACGATGGAGAATTAACATCTGTTTAATGTTCGAAAATAGTTGACTCTGTTTGTCGAAAATTGATATGATTAGCGTAGATTCATACGAAACCTCATATAATATCAGGGATAGGGCCTGAGAGTTTCTACCTGCTGACCGTAAATCAGCGGACTATGAGGGACGAGATACCCGGCTGGTTCAGACCGGGATGTGCTGCCGTGCGGCAGAAAGCATGTCCAATTATCTGACAGTCCAGTGTCTTACCGTCTCTCGCCGTCTAGCAGGTGGATGGTAAGACTTTTTTTATGACTGTTTACTGCTGAAGGAGGAAGTTATGGAAGCAAAAGTCGGCGTTATTATGGGGTCCACTTCGGACTGGGAAACGATGGAACACACAGTGGCGACGCTGAAGGAGCTGAACGTGTCGGTTGAAGCAAAGGTCGTATCGGCTCACCGTACACCGGACGAAATGTTCCGCTACGCAGAAGCAGCAGCAGACCGCGGTCTGCACGTGCTGATTGCCGGAGCAGGAGGAGCAGCGCATCTTCCGGGGATGGTAGCGGCTAAGACGCTGCTTCCGGTCATCGGCGTGCCGGTGCAGTCTAAAGCACTCAGCGGCATGGATTCGCTCTTGTCTATCGTACAGATGCCTGCTGGCGTGCCGGTTGCAACTGTTGCGATCGGAAAAGCCGGTGCGATCAACGCAGGACTGCTTGCAGCACAGCAGCTTGCTGTCCATGATCCAGCTGTCCGTGAAGCGCTTCAGGCCCGCCGTGATGCAAAAGAAAAAGAAGTTCTGGAAACGGGGGATCTCGTATGAATAAAGGGACACGGCTGCTGCCTCCAGCTCAAATTGGCATTCTCGGCGGAGGGCAGCTTGGACGGATGATGGCACTGTCGGCCCGCGAAATGGGATATCGGGTTGCTGTCATGGAGCCAGCTGCAGATTCTCCCTGCGGGATGATTGCCGATAAAGAAATCGTTTCCGGATATGACGATCAGCAGGGAGCAGCTGAACTTGCAAAAGTCTGCGATGTTCTCACGTACGAATTCGAGAACATTACTGCTGAAACAGCCGCTTACCTGGAGGAGAACATGTACCTGCCGCAGGGGAGCGCCTTGCTGAAAATAAGCCAGGACCGTTTAAAGGAAAAAGAAACGGTGCAGAGCTTCGGTATTCCAGCTGCTCCTTGGCAGGCCGTATACACGTTTGCAGGTTTAAAAGAAGCAATTGATGCGATCAGTCTTCCAGCCGTGCTGAAAACGACGCGGGGCGGCTACGATGGGAAAGGACAGGTCGTGCTTCACTCAGAAGCAGATCTTCACGCTGCGTGGGAAGAGCTGAAGGAAGCAGCGCCGCTCGTGCTGGAAAAGAAAATTGCATTTGATTTGGAGCTTTCCGTAATCATGACGAGGAGCACGTCCGGAGAGATGTCCGTTTTTCCGATAGCGGAAAACGAGCACCGAAACGGTATTCTACACCGTACAATCGTGCCCGCAAGAATCAGTGAAAATCTAGCTGAAAAAGCCGAGATGCTCGCCCGCCGTCTGGCAGAATCACTGGAGTTGACCGGTACGCTGGCGGTAGAGATGTTTGCCGAAGGAGAGCAGCTTTACGTCAATGAAATAGCTCCCAGACCGCATAATTCCGGTCATTTTTCCATCAATGCCTGTGAGACGTCGCAGTTCGAACAGCATATTCGGGCTGTCTGCGGCCTGCCGCTTGGCAGCACAGACTTATTGAAGCCGGCTGTCATGGTAAATTTACTGGGGCAGCACCTGCAGGCCTGCCTGGATGAACTGGATCAGCTGCCGGCAGGACACCTGCACGTCTATGGAAAGAAAGAGGCAAAGCATAATCGGAAAATGGGACATATTACCTTCCTGACCGACGATCCGGAAGCTCTCTTATACGAGCTCGATGAAAGTCCAGTATGGAAAGAAGCAGCTACAGGAGGCACAAAACGATGATTGAACGCTATACACGACCGGAAATGAAGCGAATTTGGAATGAAGAAAACCGTTATCAGGCATGGCTGGAAGTTGAAATTCTGGCTTGTGAAGCCTGGGCCGAACTCGGTGATATTCCAAAAGAGGATGCAGCGGAAATCCGCCGCAGTGCTTCCTTTAACGTAGATCGCATTTTAGAAATCGAAGAAGAAACAAGGCATGACGTCGTCGCGTTCACTCGCGCCGTTTCGGAAACACTTGGAGAAGAGAAAAAATGGGTGCACTATGGCCTGACGTCAACGGACGTGGTCGATACTGCGCTTTCTTACATGCTGCTCCAGGCGAACGAAATCATTGAACAGGACATTATCCGCTTCATTGACATTCTAAAAAACAAAGCGCAGGAGCATAAACATACGGTGATGATGGGACGAACGCATGGCGTTCACGCAGAACCGACAACGTTTGGTCTGAAGCTCGCTTTATGGTATGAGGAAATGAAGCGAAATTTGGAGCGCTTCCGTCAGGCAAAAGAAACGATTCGCGTCGGCAAGCTTTCTGGTGCAGTCGGTACGTACGCCAACATCGATCCATTCGTTGAGCAGTTCGTCTGCCGCGGTCTCGGATTAGAGCCGTCTCCTATTTCTACGCAGACGCTTCAGCGGGACCGCCACGCACACTATATTTCCACGCTTGCACTGATCGGCGCATCGATCGAAAAGATGGCCGTTGAAATCCGCGGGCTGCAAAAGAGCGAAACGCGTGAGGTGGAAGAGTTTTTTGCAAAAGGACAAAAAGGATCCTCGGCTATGCCGCACAAGCGAAATCCGATCGGATCAGAGAATATGACAGGACTCGCCCGGATTTTACGAGGCCACGTTGTTACAGCCTATGAAAACGTAGCTCTCTGGCATGAGCGCGATATTTCTCATTCTTCAGCGGAACGAATTATGCTCCCGGATGCCACAACGGCTTTGAATTACATGCTGAACCGGTTTGCCGGTATCGTAAAAAACCTGACTGTGTTCCCGGATAATATGAAACGAAATATGTCACGTACATACGGGCTTATCTTCTCCCAGCGGGTTTTGCTGACGCTGATTGATAAAGGTATGAGCCGGGAGGAAGCGTATGATCTTGTACAGCCCAAAGCAATGCAGGCATGGGAAGAAGGACGCCAGTTCCGGGAGCTGATCGAAGCTGACGGATCGATCACGGAAAAGCTGAGTGCAGCAGAGCTGGATGACTGCTTTGACTACCGCCACCATTTAAAGCAAGTTGATATGATTTTTGCCAGACTTGGTCTTGAAGGATAATTCACAAGCGCCTTGAAGGAGGATGTCGTAATGGGAACTGCTTGTCTGTACGAAGGAAAAGCGAAGCGTATTTTTGAAACAGAAGATCCGGACGTTCTGCGTATTGCCTATAAGGATGACGCAACTGCATTTAACGGAGAGAAAAAAGAAGTGCTTACCGGTAAAGGTCGTCTTAACAATGAGATCAGCTCGCTTCTATTTGAACGGCTGCAGGAAGAAGGAATTGCGAGCCACTTCATCCGCAGACTGTCTGAAACAGAACAGCTGGTACATCCAGTGGAAATCGTGCCGCTTGAAGTGGTCGTGCGCCGTATCGCTGCAGGAAGCATCGTAAAACGGACCGGACTGGAGCGTGGAACGATCATGGATCCGCCTGTTGTGGAATGCTACTTTAAGGACGATGCACTCGGAGACCCGCTTCTCAATGATGAGCATATCCGCCTGCTGAAGCTGGCAGAGCCTGCAGAGCTTGAAACGATGAAACAGCTGTCACTCCGCGTATACGACGTGCTCTCAAAGCTGTTTGACCGTGCTGGCATCACGCTTGTGGACTTTAAGCTGGAATTTGGCCGCCGCAGCGGCGAGATTCTGCTGGCAGACGAAATTTCACCGGATACGTGCCGGCTTTGGGATAAGGAAACCGGCGCTTCCTTTGATAAAGATTTGTTCCGATTTGGTCAAGGTGATTTACAGACAGGCTATGAAACGATTTTATCCCGATTAGGAGGTCATGAAGCATGACATATGATGTGACAGTTTACGTAACGTGGAAGGAAGGCGTACTCGATCCGCAGGGTACGGCAGTAACGGAATCTCTCCATAAGCTCGGATACGGGGAAGTAGAATCTGTCAGCATCTCCCGCATGCTTCAGCTTCGGCTGGAGGCAGCACCGGAGGAAGTGGAAACGAAAGTGACGGAAATGTGTGAAAAGCTGCTCGCGAACCCGGTGATTGAAGACTACCGCTTTGAGGTGGAGGAGGTTATCTCCACATGAAGTTCGCCGTAATCGTATTTCCGGGATCGAACTGCGATCTCGACATGTATCACGCTGTAACCGATGCCGTCGGAGAGCAGGCAGAATATGTCTGGCATACAGAAACCGACCTGGACCGTTTTGACGGCATTCTCCTTCCGGGAGGGTTTTCCTATGGAGACTACCTCCGGGCCGGGGCAATTGCACGCTTCTCTCCGGTGATGGAATCAGTCAAACAGGCAGCTGCCGCTGGAAAGCCGGTGCTGGGAGTCTGCAACGGCTTTCAGATCTTACTTGAAAGCGGTCTGCTTCCAGGGGCGATGCGCCGCAACGAAGACCTCCATTTTATCTGCCGAACCGTGCCGCTTCAGGTGACAAAAGCAGACACGATGTTTACGAGCGCATATGAAGCAGGTGAAACACTGCAGATTCCGGTTGCACACGGAGAAGGAAACTACTACTGCAGTGAAAAACAGCTTGAGGAACTGAAACAGAAGGATCAAATCGTATTTACGTACGGGCAAGCGCTGAACGGGTCTGTCGCTGATATAGCAGGCATTATAAACGAAGCAGGCAACGTACTTGGCATGATGCCGCATCCGGAGAGGGCTGTAGAAGCCCTCACCGGATCAGAGGACGGCCGCCGTCTGTTCGAATCTATCGTAAGGCAATGGAGGGAAAAGCATGCAGTTACTTCGTGAACCATCCGCGGAAATGATTGAAGAGCAGCGTCTTTATGAAGAAATGGGGATGACTGCTGATGAGTATCAGCTCGCTGTAAAAGAACTCGGCCGAAAGCCGAACTATACGGAGCTCGGTCTGTTCTCTGTTATGTGGTCGGAGCACTGCAGCTATAAGAATTCCAAAGTGCTGCTGAAAAAGTTTCCTGTGGAAGGACCACGTGTTCTGCAGGGGCCGGGCGAAGGCGCCGGAATCATCGATATCGACGATGAACAGGCTGTCGTGTTCAAAATCGAAAGTCACAATCACCCTTCCGCTGTTGAACCGTATGAAGGTGCTGCAACCGGAGTCGGGGGCATTATCCGCGACGTGTTCTCTATGGGAGCCCGGCCGGTTGCCCTGCTGAATTCACTTCGGTTTGGCGAATTGAAAAATCCGCGCGTCCGCTACTTGTTTGAAGGTGTCGTAGCGGGTATTGCCGGCTACGGAAACTGTATCGGTATTCCGACTGTCGGCGGTGAAATTCAGTTTGATGACGGTTACGAAGGCAACCCTCTCGTGAACGCCATGTGTGTAGGGTTGATCGATCATCAGGATATTCAAAAAGGCCAGGCGAAAGGGATCGGCAATCCGGTGCTGTATGTTGGCGCTTCGACCGGGCGTGACGGCATTCACGGAGCGACATTTGCGTCGGAAGAATTGAGCGAGGATTCCGAGGCGAAACGTCCTGCCGTGCAGGTTGGCGACCCGTTTATGGAAAAGCTTCTCGTCGAAGCATGTCTCGAAGCAACAAAGCATCCGAAGCTTGTCGGCATTCAGGATATGGGCGCTGCAGGATTGACTTCTTCCTCAGCTGAGATGGCGAGCAAAGCCGGATCCGGCATCCGTATGAATTTGGATCTGGTGCCTCAGCGTGAAACGAACATGACGCCTTATGAAATGATGCTTTCCGAATCGCAGGAACGGATGCTGCTCGTAGTAGAAAAGGGCAGCGAGCAGGAATTCATTGAGATGTTTGAAAAGTGGGGCCTGCATGCAGTTGAAGTGGGAGAAGTAACCGATACGAAGCGTCTGGAGTTAATTCACGCAGGAGAAACGGCAGCGAATGTGCCGGTTGATGCGCTCGCAGAAGAAGCGCCAGTATACCACAAGCCGTCTACAGAGCCGGAATCGTTCCGTGTTTTTCAGGCTCAGGAGCCATTTTTGCCGGAAGTCGATGCATCCAAAACGCTCGAGCGTCTTTTAGAGCAGCCGACGATTGCAAGTAAAGAGTGGGTTTACGGGCAGTATGATTACATGGTGCGGACAAGCACGGTTGTAAGCCCTGGCTCAGATGCAGCGGTCGTCCGTATTCGCGGCACAAAAAAAGCGCTCGCAATGACGACAGACTGCAATTCCCGCTATTTGTTCCTGGATCCTTACGAAGGCGGAAAGCGGGCAGTGACGGAAGCAGCACGGAACATTGTTGTTTCGGGGGGCGAGCCGCTCGGTGTAACGGACTGTCTCAACTACGGAAGCCCGGATAAGCCGGAGATTTTCTGGCAGCTGGAGCGTTCAACGGACGGATTGAGTGAGGCGTGCCGTGAGCTGCAAACACCGGTCGTAGGCGGAAACGTATCGCTGTACAATGAGACGGTAAACGGTGCCGTGTATCCGACACCGGTCATCGGCATGGTAGGTCTGATTCATGATTTGGATCACATCACGACGCAGCAGGCAAAAGCATCCGGTGACACTGTTTATTTTCTCGGACAGGTGCACGGCGAGCTTTCAGGCTCTGAACTGCAGAAGCTTGTGCAGGGCAGCTACAGCGGCCGCGTGGTGCCAATAGATCTTCAAGCCGAAAAAGAACAGCAGCAGCAGGTGCTGAAAGCGATTCAGGCTGGTACCGTGCAATCCGCTCATGATATCAGTGAAGGCGGCATGGCATGTGCAGCTGCAGAGAAGCTGTTCGGCACAGCGTTCGGCGCAGAGTTGACGCTTCCAGATGCCCCCGTTACGGCGGCGCTGTTTGAGGAAGGAACGGGCTATTTATTTACCGTGTCGGCTGAGCAGAAGGAGCAGTTCGCTGCTTATTTGCCGGATGCGGAGGAAATTGGCACGATTACAGACGACCAGCAGCTGACGCTCAGAAACCGCAGTGGAGAAACGATCATTTCCGCTGAGATCCGTAATCTGGAGGAGAAGTGGAGAGGAGCGATCGCATGCGCGCTGAAATCAAAGGGCTGAATGAAGAGTGCGGCGTTTTCGGTGTCTGGGGACACATAGACGCTGCCAGCATCACGTATTACGGACTTCACAGCCTGCAGCACCGCGGCCAGGAAGGCGCCGGAATTGTCGTGACAGACGGAGATAAATTAAATATCCATAAAGGAATGGGACTCGTCAACGATGTGTTCAATACAGACAGCCTGCAGCATTTAAAAGGCCATGGAGCGATTGGGCACGTTCGCTATACAACGGCAGGGGGCAGCGATTTTATCAACTGTCAGCCTCTGCTGTTTAACTCGCAGACCTCGAGTCTGGCGCTTGCCCATAACGGCAATATCGTCAATGCAACAGCATTGAAGCACCAGCTTGAACATCAGGGCAGTATTTTTCAGACGACCTCTGATACCGAAGTCATTGCTCACTTGATCAAGCGGAGCGGCTATCCGAATTTGCAGGATTCGATTAAAAACGCGCTGACCATGGTAAAAGGCGCCTATGCGCTCGCATGTCTTGTCGAAGATGCGATGATCGTAGCACTTGACCCGAACGGTCTTCGTCCGCTTGCAATCGGAAAGCTCGGCGACGCGTATGTTGTATCGTCTGAGACATGTGCGTTTGATATCATCGGAGCAGAATATATTCGCGATGTTCAGCCGGGAGAGCTGATTACTATCAACGATGAAGGCATGCACGTAGACCGCTTTTCTCTTGCGACGAACCGGTCGATCTGTTCCATGGAGTACGTCTATTTTGCAAGGCCGGACTCCAGCGTAGACGGGATTAATATCCACATGGCGCGAAAAAACCTCGGCAGAAAACTGGCAGATGAGGCCCCGGTTGAAGCGGATGTTGTCACCGGAGTTCCTGATTCCAGCATTTCAGCTGCCATCGGCTATGCCGAAACGAGTGGGATTCCATATGAGCTCGGGTTAATCAAAAACCGGTACGTCGGCAGAACGTTTATCCAGCCTTCCCAGGCTTTGCGGGAGCAAGGTGTGAAAATGAAACTGTCAGCCGTTCGCGGTGTCGTTGAAGGAAAGCGGGTCGTCATGGTGGATGACTCGATTGTCCGGGGAACAACTGCCCGCAGAATCGTCCGTCTTCTGAAGGAAGCAGGGGCAGCGGAAGTGCATGTCCGCATCAGCTCGCCTCCAATTATCAATCCATGCTATTACGGTATTGATACATCCACAAAAGGGGAACTGATTGCCTCTACGAAATCCGTGGAAGATATACGCGAAGAAATGGGCGCTGATTCACTCGCTTATTTAAGCGTGGACGGCTTGAAGGACGGAATTGGCAGGCCGGATAATATGCCGAACTGCGGACAGTGTTTGGCCTGTTTTACAGGAGAATATCCGACCGAAATCTTTCCGGAAGCAGACCATCCGTACGATAAAGTATTAGGAGGCAAATAGCATGGGGGAAGCTTACAAGAAAGCGGGAGTCGATATCGAGGCGGGTTATGAAGGCGTGAAGCGGATTGGTCCTCATGCCCGTTCCACGATGCGTCCGGAAGTAATGGATGGACTCGGCGGTTTTGGAGCGATGTTTGATATGAGCCGGCTCGGTCTGAAAGAACCCGTGCTGGTTTCAGGTACAGACGGCGTCGGGACGAAGCTGCTGATTGCGCAGACCGTGAACCGCCACGATACGATCGGCATCGATGCAGTGGCGATGTGTGTAAATGATATTGCCGCTCAGGGAGCAGAACCGCTCTTTTTTCTCGACTACCTCGCTCTCGGGAAAAATGATCCGGATCTTGTGGAGCAGATAGTTGCTGGAGTAGCCGAAGGCTGCCGTCAGGCTGGGTGTGCCCTGATCGGCGGGGAAACAGCAGAAATGCCGGATCTGTACAGCCCGTCTGAGTATGACATCGCAGGTTTTACCGTAGGAGCTGCTGAAAAATCCGCACTCTGGCAAAAGGCAGAGGCCGGCGACGTTCTGATCGGCCTCCCTTCTTCCGGTGTACACAGCAATGGCTTTTCGCTCGTCCGCAAAATCATCACAGATACCGGAGTAAACTGGGAAGACGAAGCATCATTCGCTGCCGGGAGCAGCTACGCCGATGTGTTCCTGGAGCCGACGAGAATCTATATTGAGTCGTTAAAGCCGCTCTATAATAAAGGGTTCGTCCGTGCTGCTGCCCACATTACCGGCGGAGGCCTGACCGAAAATATTCCACGTATGCTCGCTGAAGGTGCAGGAGCCGATATACAGCTGGATGCACAGCCGCAGCTGCCTGTGTTTTCGTGGCTTCGTGAGAACGGAAACCTGACTGAATCTGACATGCTTACCACGTTCAACACTGGAACCGGCATGGTGCTCGCTGTTGCAGAGGAGCATACAGACACTGTATTCGACCTGTTAAGAGATACTGGAGAGGTGCCTTTTCTGCTGGGACGCGTGACGGATTCAGGGCAGTTGAACTGGAAAGGGGAGCTTCCACTATGATGCGGATTGCCGTGTTTGCTTCCGGAAGCGGAAGCAACTTTCAGGCAGTGCTGGAGGCATGTGTTTCAGGCAGAATTAAAGGGGAAGTGTGCCAGGCCGTCTGTGATAAGCCGGGTGCTTACGTAGAAACAAGAGCAGAGCGGGCCGGAGTGCCGCTCTTTTCCTTTTCTCCATCTGATTATGAGTCAAAGCAAGCGTTTGAGACAGAGCTCGTTGCACTGTTAAAAGAACGAGAGGTAGATGTAATCGTGCTTGCCGGCTACATGCGGCTGATCGGACCTGTTTTACTAGGCGCATTCGAAGGCAGAATTATGAATATTCATCCATCGCTGCTGCCGTCGTTTCCCGGTCTACGGGCAGTCGAACAAGCCGTTGATGCAGGAGTAAAAGTAACTGGTGTTACGGTTCATCTTGTTGACGAGGGCATGGACACAGGCCCGATTCTTGCTCAGAAACCTGTTACAATAGAACCGGAGGATACATACGAAACGACCGCGGCTAAAATACACCGTATTGAACATTCACTGTATCCGGAAACGATTGAAGCTTGGCGAAAAACTGCAGAGGAGCGTGAGAGCACGTGGCAAAACGAGCACTCGTAAGTGTATCGGATAAATCAGGTATTGTGCCGTTCATTCAAAACCTTGTGGATCAAGGGATCGAAATCATTTCTACAGGCGGAACGAAGCGAACGCTGGAAGAAGCAGGTATGGACGTAATTGGAATTGAAGAAGTGACCGGTTTTCCTGAAATGATGGACGGCCGGGTGAAAACACTGCATCCCGCAATTCATGGAGGCTTGCTCGGCGTAAGGGAAAATCAGTCCCATATGCAGGCGCTCCGCTCGGAACATATTGAGCTGATCGACTTTGTCATTGTTAACCTGTATCCATTCCAGCAGACAATTGAAAATCCGGATTCCACGTTTCAGGATGCGGTTGAAAACATCGATATCGGCGGCCCGTCGATGATTCGTTCGGCTGCTAAAAATCATCAGGACGTGGCAGTGATTGTCGACAGCGAAGACTATGAAAAGGTGATTCATGAGCTGGAGCAGCACGGTGAACTGAGCTACGAACACCGTCAAAAGCTTGCAGCTAAAGCATTCCGGCACACTGCTGCCTATGACGCCCTCATTGCAGAATACATGACGAAGCATGTTGGAGAAGGCGCACCGGAAAAGCTGACGAAAACATATAACTTGAAACAGACGCTTCGTTACGGTGAAAACCCGCATCAAATGGCAAGCTTTTATGAGCGGCCGCTTGCCGGTTCAGCTACGATTGCCCGGGCTAAGCAGCTGCACGGGAAAGAGCTATCTTATAACAACATCAATGATGCGGATGCGGCGATTGCGGTTATCCGCGATTTTAACGAGCCTGCAGCTGCAGCGGTTAAGCACATGAATCCGTGCGGTGTCGGGATCGGCGGAGATATTGCTCAGGCGTATAAAAAAGCTTATGAAGCGGATCCAGTGTCCATCTTTGGGGGCATAGTAGCCTGCAATCGCGAAGTAGATGCTGAGACAGCCGATATGATGAAAGATATTTTTCTGGAGATTATCCTCGCTCCATCTTTTTCAGAGGAAGCACTGACGATTCTGCAAAAAAAGAAAAACATCCGTCTGCTTGAAATTGATATGGAGAGCCACTATGCTGGAGAAAGCCGTGTGACGACAGTATCTGGCGGTGCGCTTATTCAGGAAACAGATACACTCTCATATGAGGACATCGAAGTGACAATACCGACAGACCGCAAGCCGTCTGATCGAGAACTTGAGCAGATTGCAATGGCCTGGAAAGTAGTGAAGCACGTGAAATCCAATGCAATTGTACTTGCGAAAGAAGACCGTACGATCGGCATCGGTGCCGGGCAGATGAACCGGATCGGAGCTGCTGAAATCGCTATTAAACAGGCAGGAGAGCAGGCAGAAGGCTCTGTTATGGCTTCTGACGCCTTTTTCCCGATGGCGGACACGGTGGAAGCAGCCGCAGAAGCTGGAATTCGTGCGATTATTCAGCCGGGCGGATCCAAACGTGATCAGGAATCGATCGATGCTTGCAACAAGCACGGTCTTGCGATGGTCTTTACGGGCGTGCGTCACTTTAAGCACTGATCGGCAGACAGGAGGAACCTATGAATATATTACTCGTTGGAAGCGGAGGACGTGAGCATGCGCTAGCCTGGAAGCTCGCGGATTCCGATCTGGCAGATGAGATTGTAGTAGCACCAGGAAGCGATGCGATTGGGCAAATTCTGGAGTGTACGATTGAAGACGTGAAAGAAGATGACCATGAAGGGATGAAGCGCCTCGTTGAACAGTATGAAATTGAATTGGCTGTGATCGGCCCTGAAGCGCCGCTTGCAGCGGGACTGACAGATGTCCTTCAGGCAGAAGGGGTCCGTGTCTTCGGCCCCACAAAGGCAGCCGCTCAGCTGGAGAGCAGTAAAACCTTTGCTAAAGAGCTTATGAAAAAATACGGGATCCCAACAGCTGCGTTTAAGCAGTTCACCGAAGCGGAACCGGCAGTCAGCTACATCCGTTCGCAGGGAGCTCCGATCGTTGTAAAGGCAGATGGTCTTGCAGCCGGGAAAGGCGTTATCGTTGCCGAAACGGTAGATGAAGCGATCCGCGCTGTGCACGATATTCTAGACGACAATGCTTTTGGCGACGCAGGATCGTCTGTAGTTATTGAAGAGTATTTAAGTGGAGAAGAGCTTTCTTTCATGGCATTTGTTCACGGCAGCACAGTTATTCCAATGGTAACGGCTCAGGACCATAAACGTGCTTACGAGGGAGATAAGGGTCCTAACACAGGAGGAATGGGAGCCTATTCTCCGGTACCTCATTTGGATGGCAAATGGCTGCAGGAAGCAGAAGAAAGCATTCTGCGTCCTGCAGCAGAAGCGATGATTCAGGAAGGCGTCCCGTTTACAGGTGTTCTCTATGCCGGCTTGATGATTACAGAAAACGGACCGAAAGTGATCGAGTTCAATGCCCGCTTCGGGGATCCCGAAGCGCAGGTCGTGCTGCCGCGCCTGAAGAGCGATCTCGTGCAGGTCCTGCTCGATGTCCTAGATGACCGGGAAACGACTCCAGAATGGAGCGATCATGCCTGTGCTGCAGTAGTGGTGGCATCTGAAGGGTATCCCGGCAGTTACGAAAAGGGTCAGCCTTTTACGATGCCGATGACCCGGTCTAACGAAACACAGCAGTTTTTCCATGCCGGATCGGTTGTTAACAGCGAACAGGTAGGCTGGAAAACAGCTGGGGGCCGTGTGTTTCTGCTTTCCACGCAGGCACCCACACTCGAAGAAGCGTTCAAGCTGACGTATGAGGTGCTCGGTCAGAAGGAATGGCCAGGATTGTTTTACCGGCGTGACATCGGTCACCGGGTCATCAGCCGTTCGGAGCATGAATCAACATAAGCATAAAAAACCGTCCGGACACTAGTCCGGGCGGTTTTCACGTGAATGGTTACTTCAGCATGCTATGCGGATCAATAACGAACTTTTTAGAGGCGCCGCCGTCGAATTCCTTATAGCCGTCAGGCGCCTGATCGAGTGAAATAACCGTAGCGTTTACGGCTTTTGCAATCTGGGCTTTCCCGCTTAAAATGGAGTTCATCAGCTCGCGGTGATAACGCATAACCGGCGTTTGACCGGTTACAAACGTATGCGCCTTTGCCCAGCCGAGACCGAGACGGATTTTGAGTGTTCCTTCTTTTGCATCCTCATCGACACCACCCGGATCTCCCGTTACGTAGAGTCCCGGAATACCGAGTTTTCCGCCTGCGCGGGTGAGCTGCATAATGGAGTTCAGCACGGTTGCCGGTGCCTCGGTGGCATTTGCCCCGTGAGCGGAGGCTTCAAAGCCTACTGCATCAACCGCGCAGTCTACTTCATTTGTACCAAGAATCTGTTCGATCTGTTCGCCAATATCATCATGTTCACGGAGGTTGATGGTTTCACATCCGAAGCTCTTCGCCTGGTCCAGCCGTTCCTGAATCAAATCGCCGACGATAACAACAGATGCACCTAGAAGTTGAGCGGAGTGAGCCGCAGCAAGTCCGACAGGCCCGGCTCCGGCAACATAAACGGTTTTACCTGGTGATACCCCGGCGCTGTAAGCTCCGTGGAAGCCGGTCGGGAAGATGTCAGACAGCATCGTCAAATCACGTATCTTTTCCATGGCCTTATCTTTATCCGGAAAACGAAGCAGCTGGAAATCAGCGTAAGGAACCATGACGTATTCGGACTGTCCGCCGACCCATCCGCCCATGTCTACATATCCGTATGCAGAGCCTGGCCGGTCAGGGTTCACGTTCAGACAAATATGCGTATCCCGTTCTTTGCACGCTCGACAACGGCCGCAGGCGATATTGAATGGAACGGAGACGAGATCGCCGACCTTCATAAATTCAACATCCCGGCCGCATTCAATGACTTCACCAGTAATTTCGTGTCCAAGAATCAATCCTTCTGGCGCGGTCGTCCGTCCGCGCACCATGTGCTGGTCACTGCCGCAGATATTCGTCGTTACAACTTTGAGGATAACCCCGTGTTCACATTTGCGCCCGACGTTAAGCGGATTAACCCCCGGTCCGTCCCGTAAAATAAGCTCCGGATAATCAATATCCTGTACTTCAACCTTGCCTGCCCCCATGTACGCTACCGCTCTGTTTCCACCCATACGTGTGCCTCCTTTTTAGTGATGAAAATGGCTTGCAGTCTATTTACTATGCAAAAACGATGCCAGCGTGTAAAATGCGTTGTAAAAGCGCTTTCATTTCCGGCGTTCAGGTAAAATGTGCAAAAAATGAACAAAGATGTCTCAAATTAGTACAAACATTTCTGAATATTTAGTATGATTCCGGTAGAACCGGTTTGAAAGGAGGGGCCCGCATGGAGCTGTCACTGATTGGGGCGTCACGTAAGCGCTGTGAAAGCTACGGTATTCTGCCCGACAGCCCCGTTCAGCCGAAACGGGTAAATGCAGGGAAGCTGCGTATGATGCTTAAGCAGGACGAAACGTTGTTAACGCACATCAAACAGCTGTTTCGTCAGCTGGAGCATGCGTTTGATTCAAAAGCGTATACGGCCGTTTTTGTAAACAGAGAAGGGTATATTTTGACGAAATGCGGAAGTCTGGGTGCGGCTGCTAAGGATCGATTTTTGGAGATCGGTACGAACTGGTCGGAAAGTGCGATGGGCACCAATGCAATGGGGATCGTTCTGTATGACAGGAGACCGGCAGTCATTCACGGGGAGCATCACTATTACAAAGCGCATCATTCCCTCACTTGCGCAGCAAGTCCGCTCTATGACGCAGACCAGTGCTTTCGGGGCGCAATAAATATCAGTACCGCAAAAGAAAATTATCATCCGATGCTGTTAAGTCTCACAGAAACGATTGCAGAAGCAGCTGCTCAGGCGATGAAGCTGGACCGCTCCAGGGAGGAGGAGCTGATGCTCGAAGAAGAGCTGGCCGTTACGTCACGGCTGGCCGGAATTCCGATGATTACCGTGCAGAAGGGCAAGGTGATTCGTGCCAACGGACTTGCCAGGTCAAAACTTGGCTCCCGCATTGTCGGCCAGGAAATTTCCCGCCTTCCTTCAGGCAGAAGCACCTCGGTCGGTAAGCATACAACGGTTGTCGCGCTGCGGGACCGTTCCGAGCAGCATCTGCACCAATTTCATGATATTGCCGGCTCCTGCCCGAGCATTACCCAGCTGAAAGAGCTCGGAAAAAAAGCGGCCGATTCAGATTATCCTGTGATCATATACGGAGAGAGCGGAACCGGAAAAGAGCTGATGGCTCAATCGATGCATACAGAAGGCTGCAGAAGCTCGGGACCGTTTGTAGCACTGAACTGCAGTGCCATTCCGGAAACGCTCGTTGAAAGTGAATTATTCGGCTATGAGAAAGGAGCTTTTACCGGCGCCAGCCACCGCGGCCAGGCGGGAAAATTTGAGGCGGCTGATAAAGGCACAATTTTTCTGGATGAAGTAGGGGACCTGTCATTAAAGGCGCAGGGATCACTGCTGCGTGTGCTGCAGGAACGAGCGATCACGCGTATCGGAAGCGTAGCACAGATTCCTGTTGATGTTCGGGTCATTTCAGCTACGAATAAAAATTTAAAGCAGGAAGTACGCGAAGGCCGCTTCCGGGAAGATTTGTATTACAGATTGAAGGGAATTCATCTGACAATGCCTCCGCTGCGTGAACGGCAGGATGTGCTGGAGGTGGCACAGGTGCTTCTCGGACAGCTGGCGGCAGGCAGTAGCTTAACGGAAGCCGCGAAACGCAGGCTGGAGGTGTACAGCTGGCCGGGAAACATCAGGGAGCTCCAAAGTGTGCTTATGCAAGGTGTATTTCTGGCAGGGCATCATCAGATTGACGAAGCTCATATTCAATTTGAAGATGAGTATGAGATACATGCCGGACATGGAGGCGGCACGCTTGAAGAAATAGAAGCAGAAGCCGTAGCCAGGGCACTAAAAGAATCAGACGGCAACGTGTCGAAGGCTGCGGAAGCGCTCGGTCTGGCTCGTAACACCATGTACGCAAAAATCAAGAAGTATGATATTTCGATTAATGAGACGTAATTCGCAGAAATAACGACGTATACGGTGGAGAATCGCTCTGCAGATTGTATGCGGAGGCTTTTCCCTCTATAATGAAAATAATACGTCTGCACGCTCACCAGCAGACGCTCTTTTTTACTATCGAATGGAATATTATGTATGTCCGGAGAGGCAGGGATCGTCATGAAGGAATCTAGACCCGTATCACATGCGGTGTCCAGTGAGGGAATGGTCTCGACCGCGTCCTCTACAGCAACACAGGCAGGCGTGGACATGCTTCGAAAAGGGGGCAATGCAGTCGATGCAGCAGTAGCCGCAGCCTTCTGTCTTGGCGTATCAGAACCACAGGCGTCGGGAATCGGCGGACAATCGATGGCTCTGGTCCACCTCGAGGATGAAGGAAAAACATTTGCGCTGGATGGCTCTTCTCGTGCCCCTTACGTCCTGTCCCCGCATAAAAATCCGTCAAAGGCGATTAAGCTTGGCTTAAAATCAAGCACCGTTCCGTCTACACCGGCAGCTCTAGGCTATCTGCATGAGAATTACGGAAGCCTTTCGCTCGAAGAAGTACTCGCTCCATCCATCCGCGCGGCAGAAGAGGGGGTGGAAGTGACGTCGCTCATTCACAGTAAAATCGTAAAAGAAGCTGAGCAGCTTCGAAAAGATCCGCTCATTCTGAAGCGGTATTTTGCAAAAGGGAAGCCGCTGAAGGCAGGCAGTATACTAAAGCAGCCGGAGCTTGCTGCCACGTTCCGGGCGATGGCAGCAGAAGGCTGGCGAGATTTTTACACCGGCAGCATCGGGAAAAAGATCTTGCAGGATATGGAAGAGCGCGGCGGGCTGATTACAGAAGTGGACCTGCAGCAAATCCCCCTGCCGGTGGAAAGGGAAGTGCTTGAGAGCAGCTACCGCGGCATGGAGATCGTCACGTATCCGCCGCCGGGAGCCGGGAGAGTGCTCGTTCAAATATTAAATACCCTGGAAGGATTTGAGCCTGACGAGCTGGATCCGGATACTCCGGCCGGTGCAGTGATTTTAGCACTTGCCTTCCGATTTGCGTTAAATTACCGCCAGCGGATGCCCGTTTCCCCAGACCACTATTTGCAATCTGTTTCGCAAATGATGGTCGATAAAGGATATGCTTCCGAAATTACAAAGCGGATCCGGGACATTCATAAGCTGGCGCTTCAAGATACCTTCGCAGCACCGCCGGTATCAGGGGAAACGACACATTTGTCTGTAACCGATAAAGACGGGAATACCGTAGGCATTACGCAGTCTGTGGAGCTCGTATTCGGCAGCAAGCGGATGGCAAAAGGACTTGGCTTTTTTTATAACAATTACATGAGTGCATTTGAATACAAAGATAAAACGCATCCTTATTTTCTGCTTCCGGGCGGGGTGCCGTGGAGCAGCGTTGCGCCGGTACTGATTAAAAAACGCGGTAAAATTCAGTATCTGCTCGGCAGCCCAGGAAGTGCCCGTATTTCAACAACTCTTGCACAGGTGATCGTGCGGCTGATTGATAAAGGTGAGTCACTGGAGGATGCCATTGCCGCACCGCGTTTCCATGCGTCTGACCAGGGTGAACTGATGATCGAAAAAGACCGTTTTTCCAAGCAGGTGTATGAAGCGCTGCAGCTGGCCAGTTTTAAACTGCAGCGAAAAGATGCGTACAGTTTTTATACGGGCTGTGTTCAGGGAGTCCAGCTTCCTGTACGGTTTTGGGAAAAGTACCAGGGAGTTGCAGACCCGCGCCGTGATGGCACGGCAGAAGGGCCGGAACAGACTCATTAATGACTACTATTAGGAAGAAGGGTGTGTTTGCGTGAAAATAGCAGTGGTGTACAACAGAGAAAGCCAAGCCGTCATTAACTTATTTGGAACCCAGAATCGGGAGAAATATGGTTTGGAAACGATCCGGCTCATTCGGGAAGGATTGAAAAAAGGCGGGCACGAAGTAAAAACGTTTGAAGGCGATAAAAACCTGATTCAAAACCTGGAAGATTTTATGCCCTCCGTTATTTCAGGAGAGCGGCCTGGTCTTGTTTTCAACTTAAGCTACGGTATCCAAGGGCGCGGCAGATATATGCACGTGCCCGGCATGCTGGAAATGCTCGGCATTCCTTACGTCGGTTCAGGTCCGGAAACGCATGCTCTAGCGCTCGATAAAGTTGTGACAAAAATCCTGCTCATGCAGCAGGGGCTGCCTACACCAAAATTTGCTGTTCTTGATAAGCCGGACAGCCCGCTGCGGGAGTCGCTTACCTATCCTCTTATCGTAAAACCAAAGGACGAAGCGGTATCGTTCGGTTTGAAAATCGTGCATAACGAAGAAGAGCTTCGCGAAGGCGTCCGTGTCATCTATGAAACATACAACGCTCCGACGCTCGTAGAAGAGTACATCGAAGGCCGGGAAGTAAACGTAGCGCTGATCGGCAACAATCCGGTAGAAGCACTTCCGCCGGTTGAACTCGTATTCGGGGAAGGTCCGCAAATTTATACGTTTGAAGACAAGAAAAATCAAAGCGGCCGGACCGTCGAAAAAGTCTGCCCGGCGCCGCTCTCCGATGAAGAAACAGAACGAGTGAAAGAGCTGGCTGTACAGACGTTTAATGCGCTTCACTGTCATGACAGTGCGAGGGTCGACTTCCGCATTGACCGGGAAGGGAACCCGTATATTTTGGAAGTGAACTCAATGGCCAGTCTTGGTGCAGACGGCTCGCTCGTGTTTGCGGCCGATAAAATCGGCATGGATTATGCGGCGCTCGTTAACCGGCTGATCGATGTGACGTGTGAACGCTATTTTGGCAAGGATTTCTTTGATCAGGAATCACATGAAATGAAGACGACTGCGGATAAATTGTTTAAGCGGCTTACCACTACGCGCGGCAGGCTGGAAGAAGAGCTGAAAAGCTGGACGAATCTTTCCTCGAGAACAGAGGATGCAGTCGGCTTAAGCAGCGTACGGAAACGGCTTGAGGAACGGCTTGCAAAGCTGTCGCTGAAGGAAGTTCCCGAACTGACTAACGGCAGGTCGGCATGGACGTGGGAAACGAAGGCAGGTCTTAAAGGAGGAACGCTTCTCGTGGTTCCGATCGATGTGCCGGGGAAGCGAACCGGTTATCCGCTCTCGTTTCGAAAGGAGCAGGAATGGATTTATGGCGAAGGGGTCGCCTCCAGCCGCGCGGGAATTACAACAGCTCTTGCAGCCTTGAAGGCACTGAAGGATGAGAAAAAGCTTGCGGGCACGAAAACGGGTATTTTCTTTTATGCTGATGAAGGACGCGGGATGCGCTATTCCTCTGCGATGCTCGAAAAAGCAGCGGCAGAGGCTGAGGATGTTATCGTGCTGCAGCCGGGCTTTGTGGAAGGAAAAGTCGTCGATCAGCGCCGCGGTTCACGTGACTATCACATCATTGCGGAGGGAGACCCGGAGCGCATCGGCAGAAAAAGCCAGCCGCTTGACGTGCTTACGTGGTTTCTGGATCAGACAGCGAGTCTGCGTGAGTTAAGCAGCCGCCGAAAAAAGATCGCTGTCTCCGTCCAGGATATTCAATCCGAACGGTACAGCGTCCTCATGCCGCATCGCGTCACAGCAACGATTGCCGTTACTTATTTGGACGATAAGCTGGCAGAAGAAGCAGAAGAACAAATGAAAAAGCTGTTCAGACCAGGTCGTACGGGAATGAAAACGTACATTGAACAAATCACAGCCCGGCCGCCGCTGAGACGGCAAAAGAGTCACCCGATGTTGGAGCGGCTGGAGCACTGGGCAAAGGCCTATCAGCTGCCTTTTGGAACAGAATCAAGCTTGCTGGCGACAGCGTCCGGAGTCGTACCGGAGAATATTCCGTGTATTTGCGGATTTTCACCGGCAAGCAGAAGGCTGTATACGCCGGATGAGGCGATGCATCGAAGTGAACTTGTACAGCGGGCAGTCCTGTTAGCACTTTACCTGCAGGAGGAATCTACATGAAGCAAGCTCTCCTTCCGATTTTGATTTCAGTCCCTCACGGGGGATCGCATATTCCGGACCATTTAAAAGAAAGACTGCTGCTGTCCGAGGCGGACGTTGCTCGTGACGGCGACACGTGGACGCAGGAGCTGTTTGATTTCCGCGGCAGCGTGCAGACGTTTATGGCAGCTGATACTGCCAGGGTCGTCATTGACCTGAACAGGGATCCGACGGACCGTCCTCCAGCAAATCCGGACGGAATTGTCAAAACGCTCACTGTCGACGGCCAGCAGGTGTGGAGCGAACCGTTGAGCGACGAGGAAACGAATAGTCTGATTGAAGCCGTACATGCTCCGTATCATCAAAAGCTGATGCATGCATCTAGTGAAGAAGGGCTGCGTTTTGCAGTGGATTGCCATACGATGCTGGACATTGGACCGGCTAAGGACGGCAATACGTGGGAACAGCGTCCGTTAATGTGCATCAGCAACCGCGGCAGTGCAGGCGGAGGCAGAGAGACAGAGACGATCACGGCGCCGCCGGAATTCATGCAGCTGTTTAAGCAGGAGCTGGAACGGGAGTTTGCAGATGAAATGGTAGAAGGAATCCCGCTTGTGCTTGTAAACGCCCCGTTCAGAGGCGGGTACATTACGCAGCTGCACGGACCGCGGACAGATATTCCGTGGATACAGCTTGAGCTGAACAGGCGCCTGTACCTGCCGGCTGCAGCGGGTCCCGTCCCGTCCGCTGCTGATCTGGAGCGGCTGACGAAGCTTCGTGACAAACTGCTCCTTGTACTGGAGCGAGTGGCAGCACCTGCGCAGCCTGAGGCGGGGGAAGAACCTGCTTCCTAAACGATCAGACAATAGGAGCCTGCAGCAGGCTCTCGCTTTGCTGCAAGGGCCGGGTTTGTTCGCAGGGAAGAGGTGCTTTTCGGCAGCGGGCTTTACAGAGTACCGCTTGAAAGGGTACAATGAAACTACAATTCGATACGGAACGCACTGGGGGTGCTGCAATGCTGAGAGACGGGTCTTCCCGTTAACCCTTTGAACCCGAACTGGATAATACCAGCGTGGGGAAGTGCAGGCGGCTTTCTTTGCCGGTTACCTGCATCTTCTGAGACTGATCATGAAGATGCTCTTTTTTTTCGGTGCCGCCTGTCAGAATAAATGAATTTTCAGCATGTAAGACAGTCCCGCGGGGGGACTGTCTTTTTTTCGTTCGAATCGTAAAATAATCTGGCGTTCGCCGCCGGCTGGAGGAATGTTTCAATGAGTCAGGTCAGTTGTGGAACAAGCAGAATTGTAGGAGTGCGCTTTGCGGTATATCCGATGTCCGATCAGTTTGCGGACATTATCAAATCCGCTTTGCAAGAGGTTGATACGTCGAAAGTATGGATGCAGACAGATGATATTACGACCTGTGTCCGCGGCAGGAGTGAGCACGTTTTTGATGTCGCTGAAGCTGTATTCGTACAAGCGGCAAAAAACGGCACGCACACGGTGTTTAACGGTACGTTTTCGATCGGCTGTCCTGGAGACAGTGAGGGCGACACGTATATGTCAGAAGACGGCGTGCGCTTGAATAAAGAAGCATCGGCCGACACAAACGTAGAAGCAGCGACCCATTTCGCCCTATATCCAATGAACAACCCGGAGTATATGCAAGTCATTGCCGACCAGGTTGAAACGGCAAAAGAGCACGGTACGTTTACGAAAGGCGTTCATTATGCGTCACGGCTCGATGGATCAGCGAATGAGGTGTTCGGGACACTTGAAGAAATATTTGTTGATACAGCGCAGTCGAGCTCGCACGGACACGTAACGATGACCGCCACAGTATCTGCGAACAGCCCGTCGAAAAAAGACAATGAGAGGAACGGCTGATGCTGCTTAGAGACTGGAAGCTGAAAGAAATTGTCCTGATGTCCATTCTCGGCGTCGTATTTGCCTTTATTTATCTCGGCTTTTACTTCTTCGGTCAAGGTCTGCGAAATGCACTCATGCCGTTCGGCCTCGCGCCGTTCGGCTATGAGCTGATTTTTGGAATTTGGTTTATCGTTTCCATTGTAGCGGCCTACATCATCCGGAAAAAGGGCGCTGCGTTCTGGTCGGAGCTGATAGCAGGCACGGTACAGGTGCTGGTCGGGAGCCCGGCAGGCCCACAGTTGATCATTTCTGCGGCGATTCAGGGGCTCGGTGCCGAAGCTGCGTTTGCAGCGACAAAATGGAAAAATTATTCCCTCTGGGTGCTTATTGCAGCGGGGATGTCCGCTGCGCTGTTCAGCTACGCCTGGGGCTGGTTCCAGTCCGGCCTGGCTGCACTTCCGGCAGGCTTGATTATTGCAACGCTGCTCGTCAGATTGGCAAGCGGTGCGCTGCTCGCCGGCGTACTCGGAAAATGGATCAGCGATCAGCTCGCCAAGACGGGGGTGCTCAGAGGCTATGCATTAGGGAAGGTGAAACAGCATGGACGGATTCGAAAAGCATCCTAAACCTCCTGTCATAGAGCTGAAGCGCGTCAGCTTTGCCTATGAAGAAGAAGCTCCGCTTCTTCACGATATCAGTCTTCAATTTCAGGCAGGCGAATGCTGCCTGATCGGAGGCGCGAGCGGGAGCGGGAAAAGCACGCTCGCTCTGATCATGAACGGACTCTATCCAGAAGCGGTGGAAGGAACGATGCGCGGCGAGGTCCGGCTGCATGGACGACCGCTTTCCAGCTATAGGAAAGGGGAAGCAGCACAGCACATCGGCGTCTTGTTTCAGGACCCGGAGAGTCAGTTCTGTATGATCAGTGTGGAAGACGAGCTGGCGTTTGTGCTCGAAAATATTGCCGCTCCACGAGACGTAATGGACGAACGAATCGATCATGTGCTGAGAGAAACAGACATGACCGACTTTCGCCACCGGGCTATTCATGAGCTGTCCGGCGGCCAGAAGCAGAAGATTGCGCTTGCTTCCGTGCTGCTTCTTGATCCGGAGGTGCTGATCGTCGATGAACCGGCGGCCAATCTTGATCCAGCTTCAGGAGAAGAGCTGGTAGAGCTGATCGGCCGAATCCGCCGATCACGCGGCTGTACGGTGTTGATTATCGAGCATCAGGCTGACCGCTGGCTGTCCCTTCTAGACCGGGCCGTGTTTCTTGCAGCCGGCAGCGTCATGCTGGACGGGAGTCCGGATACTATCTATCAAACGAAACGAAGCCTGCTTAAACGCGAAGGCATTCATCTGCCTTTCCGATACGATCCGCTTCCGCCGCGAAGTCCGGGTCCACACCGCGGAGAGACAATCTTCCGTGCAGAAAACCTGACAGTCTCCAAGCGGAAAAAAGCGATCGTGCAGCACGCTTCGTTTCAACTGCACCGCGGAGAAATGCTGGCAATTGCCGGTGAAAACGGATCTGGAAAGACCACACTTCTTCAGGCAGCCGCCGGACTGCTCCCGCTGGACACCGGCCGTATTGAACTCGGTGGAAAAGCCTTGCAGGAACTGGGTGAGGAGCAGTTTCGCAAGCGTACCGGATTTGTATTCCAAAATCCGGAGCACCAGTTTATTACCGATACGGTTCAAGAGGAGCTGTTATTCGGTCCGGAGCTTGCAGGACGTGATGATGCAGAAGAGTGGATGGAGGCGCTGTTGAGGCGCTTCCGGCTGGAGAAGCACCGGTATCACAATCCGTTTACGCTTTCCGGTGGTCAAAAGCGCCGTCTTAGTGCAGCAGTCATGCTGGGCGACATTCCAGACGTGCTGTTTTTGGACGAGCCGACGTTTGGCCAGGATGCGGCGTCTACAGCTGATTTGATGAACATGCTTGATGAGCTGCGCAGCGGCGGAACCGCAGTTGTATTGATCACCCATGACATGATGCTTGTCGATCGCTACTGTCATCGCGTGTTAGTCATGAAGGGCGGAGAAGCGGCTTTCGAGGGGGAACCGCAGCAGCTTTGGAAAGAGCAGGACCTCTTGCAGTCCTGCAGCTTGCTGCAGCCGGAACGGGAGGCGGTGACAGGATGACAGCTTCCCTTAATCCGGCTTTGAAAGCCGTGACGGTTCTCATTCCGGGTGTCATACTGAGCTTCAGCTTCGATATATTCACCCCGCTTGTGTTTTTACTGTTTATCATCGGCTACACCGTATTTTTCAGCGGCGTTCCGCTGAAAAAGTGGCTTCTGTTCTTCATGCCTTTTACGGTGCTTGCGGCAGGGTTTGCCTGGATGAGCATGTTGTATGCTTCAGGATCGTTTGCTGAAGGCCGAACGTTATTTACCGTTTGGCGGTTTGAGGTGACCACAGGATCCGTTGCTGTCGGGATAAGTCTTGCCTTGCGCTCTCTCTGCTTTGGGGCTTTGTCGCTGCTGTTTATTTTGACGACCGACTCTACGAAGTTCATGCTTAGTTTAATGCAGCAGTTTAAACTTCCGCCTTCCATTACTTATGGAGTGCTTGCAGGCTACCGGTTTCTGCCATTGTTCCGTCATGAATTTCAGCTGCTGCGGCAGGCGCAGCGGGTTCGCGGAGTTGGCAGAGCGAAAGGGGTAAAGGCACGGATGCTGCAGTTCCGCCGCTACGCTGTTCCCCTGATGGCCAATGCGATCCGCCGGGCAGAACGGACGGCAAATGCGATGGAATCAAAAGGATTCACCGGCTCCACCGAGCGGACACACTACCATCACATGCAGATACAGGCACGGGACTGGTCGTTTTTCGGGCTGATTAACGGTGCCATGCTGCTTACGTTCGCTGTTTCGTACTATCTTGGCTACTTATCGATCTTTGGCTACCAAGCAGGGTCATAGCGGCGGACAGCGGAAGCTGAGGTCTTCAGAGAAGGATCTGTATGAGCATAAAGCCGGACCAGTGGAAGCCGGGGCCACTGAAAAAGTCCTTGATGAAGACTAGAAACGTCCTTGTGGACGTTTTTGGTCTTCTTTATCTTTTTTGCTCCCTTTTTCCCAGATGATCGTCTATACTTAGTTTACTACTT